>NZ_JAVJTO010000060.1:0-75271 GCF_040220235.1 Coleofasciculus sp. B1-GNL1-01 | reverse complement strand
TAGGCAATAGGCAATAGGCAATAGGCAATAGGCAATAGGCAATAGGCAATAGGCAATAGGCAATAGGCAATAGGCAATAGGCAATAGGCAATAGGCAATAGGCAATAGGCAATAGGCAATAGGCAATAGGCAATAGAAATTTTGTCTCCCAGCTTCCCCAGCTTCCCCAGCTTCCCCATCTTCCCCAGCTTCCCCAGCTTCCCCAGCTTCCCCATCTCCCCCAGCTTCCCAACACCCAACACCCAACACCCAACACCCAACACCCGACACCCAACACCCGACAGCGGAACTTCTATCCCCTAAAATAGTTCAGGAAAAACAAGCCCACTCTGGGTTTTGTTGTGTACTGTTTAATTATTTGCGATCGCTATGATCACGTCCTACTGTAATCACCCTCATTTGCCTCGGTTCTCTCGTCCACTCATTGTAGCTGCACTAACCAGCTTAGGTTTACTGTCTGGGTTCATTCCCGAACTGTCGCGACAGTCCCTAAGTTTGGACTTCAGCCGTGCTGTCTATGCTCAACAAGCTGTTAGCGAGGCGGAGGTTAGCAACTATGCTAGAGCCGTTTTAGCCATGGAACCCTTGCGCCAAGTTGCCTATAACGAAATTAAAAAAATCGTAAATGGCAACATTCCTGATATCCAGTGTCATCGAGCAGAAACCATCAATCAACTGCCGTCTCAGGAAGCGCGAAAAATTGCCAATACTTATTGTAACCAAGCGTTAGCGCTGGTGAATAATTATTTAACCCCCTCCCGATTCAATCAAATTACACGTCTGGCGGAAAAAGACAGTAATTTACGACAGCGGATTCAAGATGCATTACAAAGACAGCAAGAATCGAGCCAACGATAAGCCCCTCTTGTGGTACAATAATGCTCGGTAAGGAACTCTAGATATAAGATATAAGCAAGAACCCTGAGTTTTACTAAGTTCCTGAGTTCAAAACGGTCAAAACCTGTCAAAATAGAGCTACACTTTGCCGTTGCTACTTGAATCGGATTCCATGCCCATACAGGCGCGATCGCGAACCTATAGGATTTCCTGGACGAGTTGTGTAACTGCACTCGCCCTCATTCTCTCTGGATGTTCCTCTAACTCCACTCCAGAGGCAAGTCCGCCTATCTCCCCATTGCCAGCCGAAACCATCACCGAAGAGGAAATCAGAAATTACGCCAAGGCACTTCTGGCGATCGAAAATAGCCGTCAAATAGCCTTCAGCGAAATTCAGCAACAGATAAACCAAGACCAGATTCCTAATATTACCTGTACCCAACCCGATTCCCTCAAAGAACTCCCCTCTGATGTCCAAGGAATTGCCGTCAACTACTGCAATAAAGCCAAAGAAATTGGCGAAAGTCAGGGGTTCAACATGGCTCAATTTAACGCCATTACTAATACAGCTCAATTAGACCCCGATTTACAACGGCAAATTCAGAATCAACTGATTCGCCTGAAACGGTCACTTTAGCTTGCACTTTAGCTTGACAGATTGGGCAACTTATGCTGACGTTGACGCAACGCTTGAACTCAGCGACAAAACTCTCCGCTAATTTTACACTTTCCCTCACCGCCGAGGAACGCACCCGGACACGCTACCGCTTTGAAACCCCAGAGGGTCAGGGTTTGTATCTGCGTTTACCGAGAGGGACAATTCTCAATGATGGGGATTTACTCCAATCTGAGACAGGTGAGATAGTGGTGCAGATTGCGGCGAAACCCGAACCTGTTTTAACCGTTACCTCTCCCCATCCCCTAAGTTTACTGCGAGCCGCTTATCACCTTGGTAATCGCCACGTTCCCTTGGAAGTCACTCCCCACTATTTACGCTTGTCACCTGACTCCGTTTTACAGGCGATGCTGAATCAGTTAGGCGTGGATGTGAAGCCAGAAATCGCTCCCTTTCAACCCGAAATTGGGGCGTATCACCATCATAGTTGAACCGTTCCGAAAAACCTATTCCGCACCTCCTCGCCACCGGGATAGGTTAATACAACGTTATAGCTGACGGTTTCTGAGCAGAGAGTACACCAAACCGAATCAAACCCCGCCGATACCCCCGACTCATTAACCCCAACGATAGCGCCGCTTGCACTGTACCCCAACCACTTCTGAGTAAACCGATTAACGCTTGGGGTTCAAAGGCTGAATCAATGACAATATCCCAAAACGGTGCGACTGCATCTGACCAATCATCGGTGCGAATATCCGCAAAAGATAACTCACGGGCAATTGCAGCGTACTCTGGCAATGAAATCACATAAGGTAAACAGTAAACCTGGTAAATTTGCTCTAAATGCTGCTTTTCATCTGCCGTTAACTCTCCCGTGGCTGGTGTAATCGGACGATGACACCATGTCGCCATCAGAAATGTCCCCCCTGGTTTCAGAACCCGGTAGCATTCTGCCAGAAATTTCTGCTTATCGGGTAGATGTTCCCCACTTTCTAACGACCAGATAAAATCAAAACAGTTATCCGCAAACGGCATATCCAAGGCGTCAGCCACCTGAAACTCCACCGCCGTCTCTAACCCTGTCTCCTTTGCCCGTTCTGTTCCTCTCGCCGCTTGGACGGGACTCAGGGTAATCCCTTGTACTTTAGCACCAAACCGTTGGGCTAAGTCCAGAGAACTCCCGCCAATCCCACACCCCACATCTAAGATGTTCTCGGCGTGCTGCACATCACCCCAATTCAGCAGTTCGTCAATTAAATCAATTTGCGCCTGACGCCGACCTTTTTTCTCACGACCCAGCGAACCATAATAACCATGGTGCATGTGTTCGCCCCAAACCTGTTCCCACAGTCCGGAGGAGGCGTCGTAAAACTGCTGAATTTGACGCTGAAGTGTTGAACTCATTAATTGTCCTTGGTCATTGCTTTTTCCCTATAAAGAGTGTAAATCAAGATTTGAAGCTGATGTTCGGCGCACCGACCAACATTCACAAAAAATAGACAAAAAAAGACCCCCGCCATGTCAGCAGGGGGTGGGTAATCACTTCCACATCAGGGTAACAACTATGATTAAATGTATCGAACAATTGTGAAAAAAAGGTGAAAAGTCAAAAAAAACCCTCAGATATTGCCTGAGGGGACTATGTAGGAAGGAGCATAATCCTTTATATCTCTGAAGTCTGGGAACCTATGCAGTTATTATTTTGATAAAGTAACCACAAAGCCTTACAAATGACGAATGACAAATGACGATCTCCACTATTGTGTCCACCTACTTACACCCAGCGACCCATTGGTACACACATTGGTGTCCCCGCTACCGGGTCAGGCACAATCCGACACTCCAAACCAAACACTTCACGCACCATCGCCTCCGTCACCACTTGCATTGGCTCTCCTTTGGTATAAACTTGACCCTGCCGCACGGCAACCAGATGATTGGCGTAGCGACACGCCTGATTCAGGTCGTGCAGTACCATAACAATCGTCCGTCCTTCGCTCTGATTCAACTCATACAACAAATCCAATACCTCGACTTGATGCGCCAAGTCTAAGAACGTTGTCGGTTCATCCAATAGCAGAATCTCCGTATCCTGAGCTAGTGCCATAGCAATCCAAGCTCGTTGCCGTTGTCCACCAGAAAGCGTATCCAATACTCGGTCTGCCAGTTGGGTTATCCCGGTAATGAAAAGCGCCTTCTCCACCAGGATTTCATCCTCTTTTGACCATTGCTGCAACCAGTTTTGGTAAGGATAACGACCCTGAGCGACCAAATCTCGAACCGTCAACCCCTCCGGAGCTACTGGACTTTGGGGGAGAATTCCCAGTCGCTTCGCCACAGCTTTTGTTGAGCGCTGGAAAATATCAGTTCCGTCTAGGTAAACTGTACCTGCACAAGGCTTGAGCAACCTCGCCAGTCCCCGCAACAGGGTTGATTTGCCACAGCCGTTTGGTCCAACTAAAGCCGTAATCTTCCCGACAGGAATTGCCAGGTCGAGGTTCGTGATCACAGGTGTTCCATCATACGCCAGAGATAGTCGGCGAGTTGACAATAAGCTCATTTGGTTATCGGTCTAAAGCGGGACATTTTGGTTAGGAAAGGGAACAGGGAACAGGCAATGGGCAATGGGCAATGGGCAATGGGCAATGGGCAATGGGCAATCGGGAATGGGCAATAGGTAAGGTAGAGTTTTGAGTTCACCTCCCCTATCTCCCCTATCTCCCCCAGCTTCCCCCGCTCCCCCTCACCACAACACTTATTCAGCAACCCCTAAATTAAATAGGGTCATCGCTTGCGGTTGCGAACCAGCAGATAGAGAAAATAAGGGGCACCGACAGCAGCAGTAATCGCACCACAGGGCAACTCGATGGGCGCAAAGAGTATTCGTGCCAACCAATCAGCCAGCACAATAATTAGTCCACCCATCAGCGCGGCTGTTGGCATTAACCCCTCATGATTGGGTCCAACCAACTGACGTCCCAAGTGCGGTGCCATCAATCCCACAAAGCCAATCGTACCCGCCACAGCCACAGCCGCACCCGCCATTGCCGCACTCATGAGCAATAACAAACCCCGCTGCCATTCCACTCGCGCCCCCAGTCCTCTGGCAAGATCCTCTCCCAGGGAGAGGGTATTCAGTTGCATCGAAAGCGCTAACGACAGGGGTAAAAACACCGCCAGCCAGGGGAATAATGCCCCAACATGCTGCCAACCCCGTCCGTAGACACTTCCCGCCAGCCAAACTAATGCTTGACTGACACTATTAATTTCTCCGAACGTGACCATTAAATTCGTCAAAGCCCCTAGGATAGCGGCTATCCCGACACCGACGAGAATTAACCGGATGGGAGAACTGCCCTTATCCCAAGCCAGAAGGTAGATCAAGATAGCAACAACCAACGCCCCAGCAAAGGCAGACAAAGGTAGGGCAAACAGCGGCACATCTGGAAATAAAACGATTAAACTAACAGCCGCTAAACTCGCACCCGCATTCACCCCAATGATGCCGGGATCGGCTAAGGGATTGCGTGTAAGTCCTTGCAAAATCGTCCCAGAGATGGCTAATCCTACTCCTACCCCAAAGGCGACTAACGTTCTGGGCAACCGCAGCACATTCACAATAAAGGCATAGTCGGAGTTATCTGTCGGCAACCCCACAATCGTTTTTAAAACAGCCAATGGTGGAATAGGATATTCCCCTTGTCCCACATTGATAACGATCGCCAAGAGAGTCACCAAAACTAATAGGAGGAGTACGGTTGGTACGCGCCGTTCTAAACGGAACGATATCGGCAATAGTCGGGGACGAATAATCAGCCAGCTTTTTCTCATCGTCTCACCTTGAACCGCGCTAGATAGATGAAGAACGGAGCGCCCACTAGAGCAGTCATGACACCCACGGGCAATTCTTGAGGACTAATCAACACCCTGGCAGTGATATCGGCGATCAAGAGTAAAATGGCACCAAAAACGGCAGAATAAGGCAGAATCCAGCGATAATCAACACCCACTAAGAAGCGGACGATGTGGGGAACCACCAGACCAATAAATCCAATCGGACCAGCCGCCGCGACAGCGCTCCCTGCCAGCAAAACCACACTCACGGCGGCGGTTAGTTTCACCCATAGGGTTTGTTGACCCAAGCTTTTAGCCACATCGTCACCCAGGGTTAGGGTGGTCATTTGTTTCCCTAAGGCAAACGCGATCGCTAATCCAATGCCGATGTAAGGCAGTACTTGTAAAAACAACGTGAAATCCCGACCTGCCACCGATCCAGCTAACCAGAAGCGGATTTCATCGAGGGTTTGTTGGCTAAGGATGAGGATAGCAGTGGTGAGTGAGGACAGTAAGGCAGTCAATGCCGCACCCGCAATCGTCAGATTGAGTGGAGTCAGTCCCCCTCGCCCCAGAGATCCGAGCAAATAGACGGTGATTGCCGTAACACCTGCCCCCCCAAAGGCACACCAAGCATAGACACTCAGGGAAGATGAACCGAAGAGGAAAACAGCAATGACGACTGCCATTGCCGCACCCGCATTAACTCCCAGGATTCCCGGCGACGCTAAAGGGTTGCGAGTTAATCCCTGCATCAGGGCACCTGCCACCGCAAGGGCGGCACCCACTAGCATGGCAATCAGCGATCGCGGCAATCTGACTGTGCGGATAATCAGGTGATCGGTAGAACCATCAAAGTCGGTTAAAGCGGTATAGACAGTATCGAAGGAAATATCGGCGGCACCATAGGTAATGCTTGCCACCAAGCTGATCAGTAGAATGAACAGACTCAGTGACAAACCCACGGCGAGTAAAAGGCGCGATCGCCCCCTACTTTTCCCTCTTACCGTAGCAATCTCGCTTGCCAATCGCTTCTTCCTTTAATCAATTATTGCCATTTCAACTCGAAAGGGTTTAGATTTTAGGTTCTAGGTCTTAGAGAGTTATGAATTCATAATTCATAACTTTCTATCACCTATTCCCCATTCCCAAACTAATTTTTCATTTCCCCATTTTCCCAATTTCCCTCCACACGGGTTCCGTCAGCGAAAATATAGACACCTTCTCCCTGCCTTTGTCCATTGCGGAATTCTCCTTCAAAGCTATCCCCACTGGCATAGTTACAGACAGCTTTGCCGTTTAACTGACCCTCACTGAACTGTCCTTCGCAGCGATCGCCATTCGCAAACGTATAAATTCCAGTGCCGTTGAACTTACCGTTACTAAACTGTCCTTCGTAACGATTACCATTGGCGTCGGTGAAAACACCTTCGCCGTTAAATTGACCGTTACTGAATTGACCTTCGTAGCGGTTTCCATTAGCGAAGACGTACACCCCTTGACCCTCGGGTTTGCCATTACTAAATTCCCCTTCGTAGCGATTACCATTGGCATAGTCCCGAACCCCTTTGCCACTGAACTGACCATTACTAAACGTTCCTTCGTAGCGCCCCCCCTCAGAGAAGGTGTAGACTCCTTGACCGTTCGGCTTACCATCACTCAGTTCACCTTCATAGCGATCGCCATTCGCATAGTCGCACACCCCCATCCCATTAAGGCTACTGTCTTGAATTTCCCCTTCACAGCGATCGCCATTGGCTAAAATAAAGGCTCCTGTACCGCTAGGATTGCCATCCGTAAACTGTCCCTCATAGCGACCGCCATCGGCGCTAATATAGGCTCCCGTGCCATTAGGCTGACCGTCCTTAAACTCCCCTTCATAGCGATCGCCATTTTCGTACACCCGGACTCCTTTGCCATTGGGTTGGTCGTTGCTAAACTCACCTTCATAACGACCGCCATCAGCAAAGGTGTAAGTGCCTTGACCTTTCTTGTTGCCATCGACAAAGTTTCCTTCATAGCGATCGCCATTTGCGTATTCACATACGACCTCACCGTTGAGGTTACCGTTGCTCATTGGTCCTTCGCAGCGACCCCCATCGGGTAACGTGACGACACCTGCTACTGCGATCGAGGGATTGATAACGTGGCTGGCAATATCTACACTTGAGGCAATGAGTAAGGTTATTCCAAATCGTCCGATTGTACGAAGCATTAGACCAATACCTCCTTTATTGAAATAGATGGGGCTAATTGTTGAGTTATTTTTAGAGATTGCATCTAGCATTGGATTACATTTTTACTCTGTAGGTTCGGGAGGGGGTAATTCTTCCACCTGTTCTAGGCGTTCGCGTTCAAGTTGTTCTTGACGTTCTTGTTCCAGGCGTTCTTGTTCGAGTTGCTCTTGACGCTCTTGTTCTTGACGTTCCCGTTCTAGCTGCGCTTGACGTTCCCGTTCTTGACGTTCCCGTTCCAGCTGCGCCTGACGTTCCCGTTCTCGACGTTCCTGTTCTAGCTGTTCGGCGCGTTGACGGGCTTCCCGTTCAAAGTCAGTTCCCTCCTGAGCAAAACTAATTCCCATTCGTACTCGACGGCGGTTACCTTGTGCTGGACAACTCACACTTGTTACCGTTTCAAGGGCAGCTTGATTAACGGCAGGATAGGGGCTGGGTTCCACGAGCTTCGACTCGATGACCTGACCGCTTCCATCGACAATTAATTCGACAACGGGTCTCGCTTCGATACCTTGATTGGCTAGTGATGATGGAAATTCCGGCTTGCTTGTCGCCACGCAACCTGCTGCTGAGGAAACGGGGAGTGACTCAGAATTGCCTGCGGGTCGCGTGGGTGCTGAGGGATTGGTTGCTACTGCGCCTGGGGAGCCAGGGTCAGCCATTGAGCCACCCTCACTTGATGAAGCTCGTTCGGCAGAACTGTCACCGCCCAAGCTTTCTCTCAATTGCTCCGAACCCGAGGCGGAGCCGGGAAGTGGTTGGGAACTACCACTGGGTCGCGTCGGGGCTGAGGGATTGGTTGCCACTGCGCCGGGCGAGCTAGGGTCAGCCATTGAGTCGCCTTCACTTGATGAAGCTCGTTCGGCAGAACTGCTACCGCCCAAGCTTTCTCTCAATTGCTCCGAACCCGAGGCGGAGCCGGAAAGCGGTTGGGAACTACTGCGGGGTCGTGTAGGGGCTGAGGGATTAGTTGCCACTGTTCCTGGCGAGCCAGGGTCAGCCATTGAGTCTTCAGCACTTGGAGATGTCGATTCTGAAGGGCTACCGCCTAAGCGCTCTCTGATTTGCCTAGTAATCTTTGATGCATCCGAAAGTATTCCAGAAACTCCTCTGGGTTGTGGGGGGGCTGAGGGATTTGTTGCCACTTCACCTGGGGATGTGGGGTCGGCTTCAGAGGCGTCATCATTGGGGGACGCGGCTGATTCTGTCGTCGTTGGTTCGCTTAAGCGTTCTCTAATGTTTTCTACGTCTGAGTCAGTCTGAAGCGGTTGGGAGTTGTTCTCTGGGCGGGGTGGTGCTGAATTATTAATGGCGACGGGTTCAGGTGGTGATAGGGGATCAGGTTCTGAGGGTTCACGAACGGGTTCTGAGGGAGGTGTAACAACGGGTCTGCTTTCCCTTGTCGGTTCAGTGGGTGGCTCTACTGAGGTGGGTGCAGGTGGCGTTACGGGTTTTTGAGGTGTTGCTGGTATAGCGGGTACGGGTTGCTTAACGGGTTTTTGAGGTAAAGCGTCAGCCCGTTGCTGCGGTTTAATTAGCTCTGGTATCTGGGTTTTGGTCGGTTGCGGTGGAGTTGGGGTTTCAACTGCCTTTGGTTTTGGCTTTGGAGTCTCTTTTAGAGGTTGTTCTTCTGGTTTAGGTACTTCAGGTTCCTCCACAAGTATGATTTCAATAGGGTCTTCGGCAATTTCTGGTCTTGTTTCCCAAGCCCAGCTTATGCCAAGAGCCAGCACTATATGCAGCACCGCACTCCCGGCAAAGCTATAGATGAGAAACTTTTTGAGAGCCTCTTGTTCCTTTTTGTGCTGCTCTATACAGAAGCTCGATATGCTCATACGCTACGCACCTTTCCTGATTACTCAAGCGCCTATCGTCTCAACCACTCCAGATTATTGCATATAAGTTGCATTAACGGTGAAACAATAAATGAACTTGGCAAGTATAACATGACAAACCTAGTCACGAATATCCACAAAATAGTTTTGATAGTTATTTTCAACAAATTTGCTTAAAATATAACAATTGACTCTCCCTGTCAAGTAGGAAAAGTTCCGGTAATCGTAGCAGTTAGTCCCTCCAAGAGTCGCTAAACGCCCTATTATAGGGTGGTTTTGTCTAGGTAAGCGATCGCTAAATGTCCTGGCGACTCTTGAGTAACGAAAAATATTTCGCTCAACACCTTGACAAGGAAACCGATTTAGCAATACATCTATTGAAAATAATTATCAGCTTGTACTCTCACGGTACGCCGGAAAGCTGGCTGAGCTTGTTGAATCACAATTGCAAGAGAGGCTATGCCCATTATTCCATTTTTCCAGGCAGGCGGAATCGTCGCTTGGCCCCTACTCCTATTTTCCCTGGCGGCAGTCGCCCTGATTGTAGAGCGATTGTTTTTCTGGTTTCGGGTCACTCGTCGGCAACGCCGAGTTGTGAGAGACTTTCTGAAGGTTTACCGAGAAAAGCCAGACGCGGCGGTTAACTATCTACAGCAGAATGCTGATTTGCCGATCGCCAAAATTTTTCTCGAAGCGTTAGAACTCGATAACCCGAACCCGGAGGAATTCCGTCTGGCTTTAGAGAGTGCAGCGCAGGCAGAATTGCCAACGTTGAAGCGATTTAATACCGTGTTTGATACGATTGTTGGTATTGCTCCTCTCCTCGGTCTTTTGGGAACAATTTTGGGTTTGATCACAGCGTTTTCTTCGCTGAATATTGGTGATGTTGGGGGAACCCGCACGACGGGAGTCACGGGAGGAATTTCCGAAGCTTTGGTTTCAACTGTCATGGGGTTGGTTGTGGCAATTTTCACCCTCTTTTTCGCCAATATATTCCGAAGCTTTTATCAGCGACAACTGGCGTTGATTCAGGAATATGGCGGTCAGTTAGAACTGCTTTATCGTCGTCAATATGAGCAAAGGAGAGAGGTTTATGCGGCTTCCCGATGAGTCAGAGAAGCCAGGAGAAATCAACATCGTGCCGATGATCGATGTGATTTTCTCGATTTTGGCATTTTTCATTATTTCGACGCTATATTTGACCCGTTCAGAAGGGTTGTCGGTGAATTTACCGGATGCGACAACTGCCCAAAATCAGCCGAGTACTGAAATTACGGTTACGATTCAGCCGGATGGAGAGATTGCACTGAATCGCCAGTCGATTGAATTAGAGGCGCTTGAAGAAGCGGTTCGCGCTTTAGTTGTGCCGAATAGTGAATCCCTGGTCATTGTCAATGCTGATGAAAAAGTCGATCATGGTCGGGTGGTAAGTGTGATGGATCGGTTGCGTCAAATTGAGGGAACCAAATTAGCGATCGCTGCTCAGAGACAGTAGAGGCGATCGCACGCTTTGTCAATGACAATTCTCGGCAATAATTGGCAACAGCAACCTCTCGGCTGAATGCAAAAAGAAGTGATCTCCAGGCAACATACGCAGTGAGAATGCAGCTCTAGTCTGAATCCGCCATCCGTCCAAATCATCCCAGGTCGCTTCTGGATCATCCGAACCCCCAAAGGAGGAAATCGGACAATTCAGGGGTGACTTAGGGGTGTAAACATAGGTTTCAAGCACCGCAAAATCCGATCGCAGGATAGGCAGAACAAACTGCATCAGTTCGGCATTCTCTAGCACAGCTTGGGGTGTACCATTGAGACGGCGTAACTCTTCGAGGAATTCTGAATCAGGTAGTTCATGGATGGGGGGATCGGGATCAGGAATTTGCGGGGCGCGACGACCGGATATAAACAGGTGAACCGGATTTAATCCGTACTGTTGACGTAAATAATGAGTCAGCTCAAAGGCAATCAATCCTCCCATACTGTGACCAAAGAAAGCAAAGGGTTGGTCTAAATAGGGAAGCAGGGATTGCGCGATCGCCTGAACGAGGGGCTGTAATCTGGTAAAAGGAGCAAACCGTATCTGCTTTCCCCGTCCAGGTAATTCAACAGGACAAACCTCCACCGTTTTTGGTAGACTATCACTCCACGTCCGAAATATCCGAGCAGCACCTCCAGCGTATGGAAAACAAAACAAACGTAAGTTTGCCTGGGGATTGGGTTTAGGATAGGTAACTCCAGGGACAATGAGGTAATCCATCTTCTAGAAATCTATTCAATTTTGCAACAAACATTGAACTTCAGATGTAGTTTTATTCCACATCAGTAAAGACCTGGCGGGTAGCCAAATGAGATTCTATTTCCTGGCGCGATCGCCAAATCGGTCGCAACTGTTTCTTGGCAAACAGCTCTAGCTGATCGCCAACATGGGGTGAGTTGGGTTGAGTGGCATTCCCGTAACTGGTGAGTGCCATCGCCCGGACTGGATTAGAAAACTCGATCGCGGCAACATAGGAATCCCCACCAATGGCTTCAAAACGTCCATCTTCTAAAGGACTAAACCAGAGGTTGCGAAAAATATCAACGTCACCTCCATTGGCTGGTAAGTCTAAATTACCAGAGCGTAGCCGGAAAACGTCTCCCCAAGGTACGTCCAGTGTTCCATAGGTTGCTATAACCCTTTGAGCAGCGGCTTCCAAGGCTGTCACGGCACTAACTGGATCGGCAAGACCATTGGGTGTAGTTAATGGCTCTTGCTCATTCCAGGGAACAGCAAACAAGTTCGAGAAATCGACTTCTTCATTCCAGAATGCAAACAGGACTGCACCACGACTATCAGATTCTGTTTTACGATCCCAGGTTTCCAGTACATCCGCCGCGTTTTTCCCTACCTCTCCACCGTGTTGCCGTGCCGCCGTAATCAGATCGTCCAGCAGACGTTCGGCTAGTTCTACGTGGGTCGAGTGTTTGTACTCAACCATTGTCTCAAAGGAAATCCGTTCATCTGACTTGAGCATTTTCGCGGAGTGTTGCGCCCGAAACTCCATAGGACCTCGCGGCACCATGTAAGCAGGATAATCATCGGGTTTAAGGGGTGCTGGAAACGTTGTCGTCCAGGGGGGGTCGTTTGCATTCTGTAACCAACCGCTTTGGGGATCGAGGACGCGAGGCAGATCGGCGTAGGGGTGAAATTGAGTCCACAAGGTAGTCGAGGTGTCGCCAGGAATAATGCCTGACCAGTAGGCATAATCGCCCTGTGAGCGCACTGGCACTTGACCATTAAACAGGTGCATGATACGCCCCTCTCGATCCGCATAGATCACCGTGAACATCGGAATTTGCACAGGCTTGATCGCCGCTTCAAATTCAGTTAGATTTTTGGCAAGTCCCATCCTCCACCATTGCTCTAATGCTCCTGGCTGGTCAAGACCAACCACACGTAAGGCAAGGGCTTTACCATCCTTCTGGGCGATAACCGGACCATGGACAGAACGTTGTACAGTCAAAGGTTTTTCCTGTAGAGTCCCATCAGGCTGCTTAACGTTCAGCGTTTGTGTTTCGGTTTCAAAGGCGCGACTTTTACCGTCAAAGTGGTAGCCCCCGTCAGCTAAGGTTAGCTCGTAGGCATCCCACCCACTGTATTTGTTGACGGTGTGAGTCCAGCCCAAATCATCATTGAAACCAATCGTTAAAACTGGGATACCGACCAAAGTTGCTCCGTAGGTATCGACACCTGGGGCATTGAGCTGAGCTTCATACCAGAGAAATAAATCCGACCAAGGGTTGTGAGGATTGGCTAGCAGCATAGCATTGCCACTGGCAGAACGAGAAGGTGCGATCGCCCAACCGTTAGATCCTAATGGTTTCTGGGGTGTGATGTTTTGCTTGTTGAATTCTTTAGAAGTATCCTGAGGGTTTTCCCACTCTTCCCTTAAACTGGCAAGAGTCTGGGGTTTAGCAATAAAGGTGAAATTAAGCAAGCGATGGACATGAGCCAGCACATCTACACCCTTGACAGGCAGCACCCCCTTAACCTCATCGTCAATTAACTCAGCATGGTTTTGAGTATAGGCGTTAATCCCAGCAGCAAAGGCATCAAGGTAGTTGCGAAACGTCGGATTTTGTGCATCGTACCATTGCTGGGCGCGACTAGGAACACCCATTGTTCGCACCCACTGGTCAGATTCTACATAGCTTTCTCCCCAGTATTCAGCTGCTCGTCCACGGGCTTGACCGTAGAGGCGCAAGAGCAAGTTACCATGGCTGTGCATTTGCGCCCAACCAAAAGCGTGGAAGAGACTCTGAACATCCTTACCATAAATATGGGGAACACCATAGGTATCCCAAAGGATTTCGGTCTTTTGTCGCCCAGCGACAGAACTGTAGGTGTCTGCAAACATCACCAATAGTGATTTTAGATACATTAAATGACTGGATTGAGGCTTTCTAGAATTCCTCATTTAGAAAAAGCAATTATGCCGACTTCGCCTCGACATCATGATCGGGTAAACTATCTTCTATATCTCGCAACACTGGAAAAGCATAACTACCCAGACAGATAAGGACGACAATAAACGAGAAGAGGGTCAGTTGAAGTGCCATCCCACTACCTGCACCCGTACCAAACACATTCCCCAAGATGGGAGCGAGACTACCCCCGGGCATCATCGCTGGCTCAAAAACATAGTCGGCTAAGGGACCAGCTATCAATAGCCCTAGTGGTGAGATGATTCCTTCGAGAAAAGAACTGGCAGCAAACACTCGTCCCTGCACGTTCGGTTCCACTTTAGACAGCCAGATAGCACTTTCACAGCTATTGGCTAAGGGTTTAAATAAACCTGCGCCAAAGTTGGCTCCCATCCAAATAGAGGGCAAACGCCCTAAACCCAGGAACATTTCACCGCCAAAGACTAACGCTCTACCGATTAACAGACCCTGGATGCGACGCTTGGGTCCTCCCCAAAGACTTAGCAAAATTGCCCCGATTAAACCACCAAGTCCAACGGCTCCTTGGACGCTACCGAGTACCGCCGTATTATTGCCACTGCGAGCTAACATCATCGGTGCAACAACCTCAGATGCTGTATCAACGAAGATATAACTCAGGGCAAAGAGTTGGAGAGCAATGAGACTAGGACGGTTAAACAGGTAACGGAAACCCAACGTCAATTGCTGCCAACGTTTGCCAGTGCTGGCTTGGTTCACTTCACTTGGTTTGGGTTGAGGAATTTTTACGAGGGTTAGCGTGCCGATGGCAATCAGGAAGGTAATGAAGTCAATGATCAAAATGCCGGAAAGACCAATGATGTAGTAGAGTACGCCTGCCAGCGCTGGGGCGAGGACACCAGAGCCAAAGGTCTTCATTGAACCCATAGCACCAACTCTGACGTAATGCTGCTTTGGAACAATTAGGGCTTGGGATGCCGAGAACGCCAGTTCCTGGAGGTAGCCAAACAACCCATTGACAGCACCTGTCAGGTAAAGATGCCAAATTGCCAGATTGCCAGTTAGGAATAGCACAAAAATAATAACTGTGGACAGTCCTGCCATGACATCTCCGACAATCATCATCAGCTTGCGATTCCAGTAGTCAATAATGACTCCAGCGAAGGCAGCAGCGATGAGGATGGGGATTTGGTTAAAAAAGGCGAGTAAGGACAGGGGTGTTACCTCGCCAGTCAGTTGCCACATCCAGATGAGCACAGCAAAGTTCGTCATTTTGGAACCCAGGATTGAGGCGACTTGCCCAATCCAAACGATAGTAAATGTGCGTAGGCTGTTCGGTCGATGCTGTGAGTTCATGGCTATTCTCTGTTCCTAAATAAACGCAAGACATCTAATCAGCCTTAGCCATTGTTTGTCTAATTAGCTCAACCCGCTCTTGTGTTTTAAGCAGAGGGCAACTTTCACAGGCATGGAATTTTGGTGGCATTCGGAACATTAGGCAGCAGGTTCCTCTAATGGTTACTTCGGCAGGTAAATCGGGTTGGCTGAGTTTCTCAGAGCGCATCAGCTTGTAGAGGGGATTTCGATGGGGCATCACAGGACTTGATTTGTTCTCCAGCAGAGCGCTGCGATCGCTGGTTCTTTGCACGTCTGTATTAGGACATGGGGCAAGCCAGTTATACAAAATAGCACAGGCGCTAGCAGCATTTACCCCACATCACACTTTTTGATAGCTTCGTTAGGGCGTTCACCCGCTCAATGACTACTGCTAAGTGGTTGTGAAATAAACCTGTGAATACCGCTCGATGCAGTTCGTCCACGCTACTCACTAATTTGCCTGTGTAGTCTTCCGGGATAGGGGTAGGAAACCGGGGAGCATAGATCACGCTGTTCGGTGAATTCATAGCGGCTCAGGTCTAGTCCGAACATCATTGTTGACGATAATAGCGCTGAACCCTTGTAAGTACGGCAGTAATTTCGTTCGCTTCATTTCTCTCCTTACACACCCAATTGCGCGATCGCGCCATCTAATTTATTGATAACTATTTGCATCAGCAAGAGCTAAACCTAAACTGGCGCTGTTGCCCCTGTCAAGAGAAATATTATGAAGATTTGATAAGGATGGTGATCGGACAGGATTATAATTCTGCCGAAACCCTCTATAGATAAGGCTTTGGGTCTTTTTAGTCCCCTGGGCAAGATTGGGACAGACTAGGGAAGGCATAAATAAATGAAAAATATTTTCGATTAAGGCTTGACGAGATTGAGAAACCTGCTGTACCTTAACAGAGGTTAATTAAAAATAGATATCAATAAGCGGGTGGAAAAACGCCATAGCCGTACAGTGCAGCATAACGTCTTGTGTTGGCACGGCTATCAGGTGAGATGGTCAAACCAGAGCCTTTGGATAAGCTCTTGTCTTGATCACCACAGCGAGTAATCCGTATTGAAATGACCAAACCGATGGTATCGAGTTTGACGGGATTTGATATCGCTGAAATCGTCAGATGCAAAAGTTCAGGGTTGCACCGAGTATGCAAAGTAAACGCATCCAATCTTCAAGCCTTTGTCCAGAAATCCTATTGAATGGTTCAACCTGGGTGGATCTGCTGCGTCAACGAACGCTACACCAACCGAACCAATTAGCTTTCACCTTTTTACCCGATGGCGAAACCGAAGGCGATCGCTTAACCTATGGAGAGTTAGATCGGCAGGCAAGAGCGATCGCTTCTCAACTTCAGGCGTTAGGTTTAAGTGGTGAGTGCGCCCTATTGCTGTATCCACCCGGGTTAGAGTATCTGGCAGCATTTTTTGGGTGTCTGTATGCTGGGGTGGTTGCAGTTCCGGCTTATCCACCTCGCAACCAACGGAATATGCCCAGGATACAGGCAGTTGTGGCAAACGCTCAAGCCGCGATCGCTCTGACGACAACAGCAACCTTATCTAAGGTGCAATCTCTACTTGCTGAAAAAACTGCCCTTGGGGATTTACAGTGGCTGACAACAGATAGTCTGGGGAATGGACTAGAAGAACGTTGGCAAGAGCCTTCAATAACCACAGATACATTAGCCTTTTTGCAATATACATCAGGGTCTACTGGGACACCCAAGGGAGTCATGCTCAGTCATGGTAACCTGCTACACAATGCCGCCATGACGTACCGTCTCATGGAACATTCGCCTCAGAGTAAATTTGTGTCGTGGTTGCCGACGTACCATGACATGGGATTAATTGGGGGAATTTTGCAACCCTTGTATGGGGGATTTCCTTGCATTTTAATGCCTCCGGCGGCATTTCTCCAACGTCCTTACCGTTGGTTGCAAGCCATTTCCCGTTACCAAGGTACAACCAGTGGTGGACCCAATTTTGCCTATGAATTATGTCTGCAAAGAATTACGCCAGAGCAGCTAGAAACCCTAGATTTAAGTTGCTGGGATGTTGCGTTTAATGGTGCTGAACCTATCCGACAAGAGACTTTGGAGAAATTCTGTACCAAATTTGCCCCCTGCGGCTTTCGTCCGGAAGCCTTCTATCCCTGTTATGGAATGGCAGAAGCAAGTTTGATGGTATCTGGGGGTCGAAAAACAGCTCCACCCGTGTTCAAAACGATTCAAGGAGATGCGCTAGAACGCAATCAAGCGATTGAAGCCAGCACCGAGCATCAAAATAAAACAATTTACGCTTTAGTCGGTTGCGGTCAAACCCTACCGGATCAGACAATTCGTATTGTTCATCCTGAAACATTCACCCAATGTCTACCCAATGAGATTGGTGAAATCTGGGTATCCGGTGCCAGTATCGGTTATGGTTATTGGCATCAACGGGAAGAGACCGAAAAAACATTCCGCGCCTATTTATCCGATACAGGTCAAGGACCTTTTTTGCGGACAGGAGACTTGGGGTTTTTGCAGAATGGGGAACTCTTTATTACGGGTCGATTGAAGGATTTAATTATTATTCGCGGTCGTAATCTTTACCCCCAGGATATTGAACGGACAGTAGAACGTAGTCATCCGTCCCTGAGAACAGGAAGTGGTGCAGCGTTTACGGTAGAGGTTGACAATGAAGAACGATTGGTTGTGGTTCAAGAACTGGAGTTTCGCGCCAAACCTAATATTGAGGAAGTAACCGCCGCCATTCGTCAGGCTGTGACTGAAGACCATGAAGTGCAAGTTTATGGAGTGGTTTTAATTAAACCTGGGAGTATACCCAAGACGTCTAGTGGTAAGATTCAACGTCGTGCTTGTAAAGCTAAGTTCTTGGCAGGCAATCTGATTGTCATAGAACGTAGTATCCTGAACGTTGCTGGTTTTGTAGAAACAATTCCTAGTCTTAATCGCGATGCTCTCCTATCTCTTCCACCGGGTGAGGGTCAGTTACTTCTAGAATCTTATCTTCAGAAGTTGGTGGCTCAGGTGATGCAAATAATACCGTCTAAAATCAACCTCCAGCACTCCTTAAGCAGTTTAGGATTGGATTCTTTAAGAGTCTTCGAGTTAAAAAATCGAATTGAAGTTGACCTGGAAGTAACGGTATCGATAGGGGACTTTTTTGAAGGATCAAGTATTACCCAATGGGCGATCAAGATACTAGAACAACTGAAATCTGCCGATTGTATACCATCACTTCCCCTTGAAAAAGCCACGACAGCCACTAATATTCATCCTCTCTCTTTTGCCCAGCAGAGGCTGTGGGTTATTGACCAATTAGAGCCTGGTAATCCGGCTTACAATATTTCATTTGCCATTCGCTTAGAAGGTTCGCTAAAGGTGACGTTATTAGAACGCAGCCTTAATGAAATTGTGCGTCGTCACGAGATTCTACGAACTACCTTTTCTATCGTCAATGGTCAACCCGTTCAAATTATCGCTCCTTCTTTAAGGGTAATTCTGTCGGTCGTTGATTACCAAGAACTTCCGGAATTAGAGCGTGAGTCTGAGGCACAGCGGGTCGCGACTCAAGAGAGTCAGCAACCTTTTGACCTAACCCACGGACCGCTACTGCGTGCCAAACTCGTGCGTTTAGGTCAACAAAAATACAGGCTTCTGCTAACCATGCATCACATTATTTTGGATGGATTGTCGGCAGAGGTGTTCATTCAGGAGATGGTAACGCTTTACAAAGCATTTTTGACCGAAAGTTCTTTGCCTTTACCTGAACTGTCCATTCAGTATAAAGACTTTGTTTACTGGCAACGGCAATGGCTTCAGGGAGAGCAGCTAGAAACCCAGCTTAACTATTGGAAACAACAACTAGAAGGTGTTCCCGCTGTTTTGCAACTGCCTACAGACCATCCACGACCGGCAGTTCAGACTTTTCGGGGTGCAAGCCAATCTTTAGAGTTACCCCAAACCCTAACTGATAAGCTGAAGGCGCTCTCGCGTCAAGAGGGTGTCACCCTATTTATGGTGCTGTTAGCGACATTTCAGACTTTTCTCTACCGCTACACAGGGCAAAATGACATTCCTGTAGGCTCACCCATTGCTAACCGCAATCACAGCGAACTCAAAGAGCTGATTGGTTTTTTTGTCAACACCTTAGTATTGCGTACTAACTTAGGAGGAAACCCCAGTTTTCGAGAACTGCTGGGTAGGGTACGTCAGGTGGCACTGGGGGCTTATACTCATCATGATTTACCATTCGAGCAGTTGGTGGAGACACTTCGACCCCAGCGGGATGTTAGTTATAATCCTCTATTCCAAGTATCTTTTACTCTCCAGAATGCTCCACAACTTGAGGAAATTCCGGGGTTAACCTTAAACCAGTTAAAGGTAGAAAGCCTGACCTCGCAGTTTGATTTAAGCCTGTTTGTTGAAATCAAACCCGGAGAATTGACTGCTTCCTTTGAGTACAATACTGATTTATTTGAGAATGCCACAATTACCCGGATGCTGGGACATTTTAGTAACTTATTAGAGGGTATTGTCGCCAATCCCGACCAACGCCTTTCGGACTTGCCCCTCTTGTCAAAAGCAGAGCAGCATCAACAGCTCGTGGTTTGGAATGATACACAGACAGAATATCCCAAAGATTTCTGTATCCATCAGCTTTTTGAAGCTCAAGTAAAGCGAACACCAGATGCAACTGCTGTAGTTTTTGAGAACCAGCAACTGACTTACCGAGAGTTAAACAACCGCGCAAATCAGTTGGCGCACTATCTGCAAAAGCTGGGCATGGCACCAGAGGTACTGGTGGGAATATGCGTGGAGCGATCGCTGGAAATGGTGATTGGACTCTTAGGTATTCTCAAAGCTGGAGGAGCTTATGTACCATTAGACCCCACCTATCCTCAAGAGCGTCTAGCGTTCATGCTGGAAGATGCTTGCCTGTCCGTACTCCTAACTCAAACCAAGTTCGCGAACGTACTGCCTCAACACAACGCTAAGGTGGTGTGCCTAGATGCCGACGGGCAAGTGCTAGCTCATCAGAGTCAGGACAATCCGAGCAGTGGTATAACCCTTGAAAACCTAGCATATCTTATTTATACCTCTGGCTCCACGGGTCAACCGAAAGGGGCGATGAATACCCACCAAGGCTTATGTAACCGCTTGCTGTGGATGCAGGATACCTATCCATTAACAGCCACAGACAGGGTTTTACAGAAGACACCGTTCAGTTTTGATGTGTCGGTTTGGGAATTCTTCTGGCCCCTGATTGTAGGTGCTCATCTAGTGTTAGCAAAGCCCGAAGGTCATCGAGATAGTACTTATCTTGTCGAACTCATTGCCAAAGAGCAAATCACTACCCTGCACTTTGTTCCCTCAATGTTGCAACTCTTTCTAGAGGAACCCTCTCTGAATGCCTGTAGTAGCATCAAGCGGGTTATTTGTAGTGGCGAAACACTCTCGGTTGACCTGCAAGAACGATTCTTTGCTCGTCTGAATGCAGAACTGCATAATCTTTACGGACCAACGGAAGCCGCAATTGATGTTACCTTCTGGGTTTGCCAGCCGGGTAGCAAAGAGCGAATTGTGCCGATTGGTCGTCCCATTGCCAACACCCAAATTTATTTACTGGATCAGCACTTACAGCCTGTTCCCGTTGGAGTTCCCGGTGAGTTGCACATTGGCGGTATTGGTTTGGCGCGAGGTTATCTCAACCGTCCGGAGTTGACAGCCGAGAAGTTTATTCCGAACCCCTTTGAACATTCAAAATTCAATCGTCTGTACAAAACTGGTGATTTAGCTCGCTACTTACCCGATGGAACGATCGAATTTCTCGGACGTATTGACAACCAAGTGAAGATTCGCGGCTTCCGCATCGAACTCGGAGAAGTTGAGGCGGTATTGGTTAAACATCCAAGGGTGCGAGAAGTCGTGGTTCTCGCACAGGAGGAGGACAGTGATGCAATGCAACTGGTAGCCTATGTCGTTTCCAATAGTGCTGACACTCCTACAACGGACGAACTGCGAAGCTATCTCAAGGAATGGCTGCCTGATTATATGGTGCCTTCTATATTCGTCTTGCTGGAGGCTCTACCGCTCTTGCCCAATGGCAAAGTCGATCGCCATGCCTTGCCTGCGTCTGAAGGTTTACGCCCAATGTTGACAGCGACTTATGAGGCGCCTCGTTCGGAAGTGGAACGTGCGATCGCGACGATTTGGCGAGACGTATTACACCTGGAAAAAGTGGGCATTAATGACAATTTCTTTGACCTCGGCGGTCATTCCTTGTTAATCATTCAGGTTCACAGCCAACTCCGGGAGCGTTTTAACTGGAATTTGTCAATTATAGAAATGTTCCAAAATCCAACGATCAAAACATTGGTGCAATACTTAAGCCAAAAGCAAAAGCAACAGCCTTTTTTTGGGGCAATGCGCGACCGAGTTCAGAAGCAACTAGAAGTCAGCCAGCGACGTAAACCCTTTCACAGATGAAATCTGAAGCCCAAACCCTGATACTAAAGAAAATTTGCCATGATTCAATCTTCATTCTTAAAGACCCAAGAGACTAAAATCATCAAAAATGAGCATAATCTGGGGCTTTTGGGACTCTCAACCGCACAAATCCTAGAAGAGTTTAAGTCCTGTGGATTCATTCTGTTTCGAGGATTTGAGGTTGACGCTCAAAAAATGAAAGCCTTTGCCGAACAATTTAGTTCTAGATTTGTTCGAGATGAAACGAGAAGACGTGTTGATTCTAGAGATGGGTTTGTTGGTTTGGTAGATGGAGGAACCCATTACATTAGTCCCCACTGTGAACACGCTAATTCTCCCTTTCGACCCGATGTTATTTGGTTTTGCTGTGTCGTACCCGTAGCACAAGGGGGTGAAACACTGGTTTGGGATGGCGTGCGGGTGTGGCAGGAAATGAGGGAAGAGTTAAGGACGTTGTTTATTGACAAGAAAATAAGGTTTTTTCAAAAATTCCCTGCTGCCGCTTGGAGACATTTTCTAGGAACAGGCTCTACGCTTGTTGATGTAAAGAGGACTCTTGATGGTCTTGAGGGAGTAAGTTATCAGATTAACCGCGATCAATCCGTTTCTCTTGACTATGTTTGCTCGGCTGTGGTAAAAACTAAATATGGGAATCATGAGGCATTTGCGAATAGCTTAATTTCAGAGTATAAAAATCCCAGGGGAGTCGTAACATTTGAAGATGGTTCACCGATTCCTGAGACAGTTATCAATGGAATTAAGGAAATCATGAATAGGTTAACGGAAAGGATACCGTGGCAATCCGGTGACCTAGCTATGATTGATAATTCAAGATTTTTGCATGGTCGTAGAGCCTTTAAAGATACGAGAAGACGAATTTTGACTACTTTGAGTTACCTTAAGTAAAACGTTAATTCCAGAAAAATCGTTGATTGGCTCAACCCGATAAATAAGAAAAAGAGAGTATGGAAGCTTACGGAACAGTGGAAGAAATAGCCATTATCGGTATGGCAGGTCGTTTTCCTGGAGCGAAAAACCTTGAAGAGTTTTGGAAAAACCTGCAAGCCGGATTAGAATCAATCTCAATTTTAACGGATGCTGAATTGATAGCATCGGGAATAGATCAGGCAGTTTTAAACAAATTAAATTATGTAAAAACTGGTGCAATAGTAGAAGATGTTGAATTATTTGATGCTTCCTTCTTTGACTTTAACCCTAAAGAAGCTGAAACAACCGATCCGCAACACCGCCTGTTCTTAGAGTGTGCTTGGGAAGCTCTTGAAAAGGCGGGCTATGATTCCCAAAGGTGTAAGAGTCGGATTGGAGTTTATGCAGGTGCAAGTCTCAATAATTATCTGTCTTTTGATGTAAACCATGACAAAGTAGGCTCAGCGAAATGCTACCAGACCTTGATTGGTAATGATAAAGATTTCCTCACGACTCGTGTTTCTTACAAATTAAATCTGACCGGACCCAGTATTACTGTTCAAACCGCCTGTTCTACATCATTAGTGGCGACAACACTGGCTTGCCAAAGTTTGCTCAATTACCAATGTGATATGGCGTTGGTTGGTGGGGTGTCAATCCGAGTACCCCAAAAAACTGGCTATCTCTATGAAGAAGGAGGAACGTTATCTCCCGATGGTCACTGCCGTGCTTTTGATGCCAAAGCACAGGGAATCATCATTGGTAATGGCGTGGGAGTTGTTGTTTTAAAGCGACTGGCAGATGCGATCGCTGATGGTGATTGTATTCAGGCTGTGATTAAAGGTGCAGCCATTAACAACGACGGTTCTTTGAAAGTTGGCTACACAGCGCCTAGCGTGAATGGTCAAGCCGAGGCGATCGCAGAAGCAATGATGCTGGCAAGAGTGGAGCCTGAAACCATTAACTATATTGAAGCCCACGGCACAGGAACAGCCCTGGGCGATCCCATTGAAATTGCCGCACTGACCAATGTTTTTCGTGCCAACACTGAGAAAAAGGGCTTCTGTGCCATTGGTTCAGTTAAAACCAATATCGGTCATTTAGATGCAGCCGCAGGCATAGCAGGACTGATCAAAACCGTTCTAGCTCTCCAACACCAGTCAATACCACCCAGCCTGAATTTCAACGAACCCAATCCCCAGATTGATTTTGCCAATAGTCCTTTTTACGTCAATACTACGCTAACCGAATGGAAAGCAGGATTAACCCCTCGCCGTGCTGGCGTTAGTTCTTTGGGTATAGGTGGAACAAACGCCCATCTGGTTCTCGAAGAAGCCCCAGTGTTGCCACCGTCTAGTCCGTCTCGCCCTTGGCAGTTGTTACTCCTGTGTGCCAAAACGGAATCGGCACTGGAAACTGCCACAGAGAATCTCGCCCAACACCTCAGGCAGAATCCTCACCTCAAGCTAGGGGATGTGGCTTATACCCTGCAAGTGGGACGCCGGGAATTCAACCATCGTCGCATGTTGGTGGGTCAGACGATTGACGATACAGTCAAGTTGCTCGAATCCCTAGAACCCCAGCAAGTTTTGACCCATTACCAAGAACCAGGCGATCGCCCTGTTGTGTTCATGTTTCCTGGACAGGGTACTCAGTATGTGGACATGGGTAAAGAACTATACCAAAGTGAGCCACAATTTCAGCAACAGGTTGACTACTGCTGTGAAGTACTCAAACCGCACTTGGGGCTGGATTTGCGATCGCAAATCTATCCGAACGAATCAGAAGCACTAGCAGCAGCCAAGACACTGAAACAAACTGACATTACTCAACCCGCCTTGTTTGTCATTGAGTATGCCCTAGCTCAGTTGTGGATGTCATGGGGTATTTCCCCCCAAGCCATGATTGGTCACAGTATTGGGGAATATGTTGCGGCTTGCCTTGCTGGTGTAATGTCTCTTGAAGAGGCTTTAGCACTAGTGGCTACCCGTGGGCGATTGATGCAGCAGCTACCCACTGGTGCTATGCTCTCCATTCCACGATCCCAGACAGAGATTAACACTTTACTCAGTGAAGGGTTATCCTTAGCTGCTACCAACGACCCCGCCTCCTGTGTCGTTTCGGGTTCCCATGAATTAATAGATGCGTTTCAAGAAAAACTCGCGGCTAAAGGCATAGACTGTGGTCGTCTTCATACCTCCCATGCCTTTCACTCCTCAATGATGGACTCTATTCTGGAGTCTTATAAGGAACAAGTCAAAAAAGTCAAGCTCAATCCTCCCAATATTCCCTTTATTTCCAACGTCACAGGGCAATGGATTACAGCCACAGAAGCCACCGATCCCAATTACTGGGCTAGACATCTACGACAAACTGTGAAGTTTTCGGCTGGCATTACCCATTTGCTCTGTGAACCCAATCACATCTTCCTAGAAGTGGGTGCTGGACGTACCCTGTCTACTTTGGTGAAAAAGCATTTCAATCGGGCAGATGAACCGATGATACTCTCTTCACTACGTCATCCTAAGCAGGAATACTCCGATGTAAAATTCTTGCTGAGTACACTGGGTAAGCTCTGGTTAAGGGGAGTTCCAGTAGACTGGTCTGGATTTTACGCTTCGGAATACCGCCACCGACTTCCTTTACCCACCTATCCCTTTGAGCGTCAACGTTACTGGATTGAACCCCAGAAAAAATCAAGGGATTCTGCTTCAGCAGACTATAAAAAGCCAGATATTGCAGACTGGTTCTATGTCCCCGTCTGGAAACAAGCGATTACACCGATTCGAGAACAGATAGAGCCAAAAAAATACTGGCTAGTCTTCGTCGATACGGGTCAAATCGGCTCACAAATTGTCAAACATCTAGAACTTGGCAATCAAGATGTCATCACTGTAGTCCCAGGAGAGCGGTTTAGCAAACTTGGCGAAGGCAAATATACTATCAATCCTCAGCAGCCGAATGACTACGACACCTTGCTCGAAGATTTGCAACTATTAGACCAAGTTCCTGACGAGATTATCCATTTATGGAGTCTCACACCGAATGAGCAGAGACAATCGGGAATCGAGTTTTTTGAAAGTTGTCAAAATTTAGGTTTTTACAGTCTGCTGTTTCTGGCACAAGCGATTGGTAAACAAGACATTACTTCTTCCATCAATATCCTGGTCGTCACTAACGATATTCACGACCTTACAGGTGTTGAACGATTAACTCCAGAAAAAGCCACTGTGTTAGGAATGGGCAAAGTTATTCCCCAAGAGTTTCCTAACATCACCTGTCGAAGTATTGATGTTGATCTTCCCGCTTCAGGAACTTCCCAGGAAAATCAACTGATAGACAAACTAATAGCAGAATTGACGGCTAAAGCATCTGAGTTAGTGGTTGCCCACCGTGGACATCATCGCTGGGTACAAACCTTTGAGCCAGTTCATTTGGATGAGAAGGTGGATGGATCAAAAACTCAGTTGAGGGAAGGAGGAGTCTACCTAATTACTGGTGGATTAGGAGGTATTGGTCTTGAGTTTGCCCAATATTTAGCTCAGACAGTGCGAGCCAAATTAATACTCCTAGGACGTTCGGCTTTTCCCAGTAGAGATGAATGGGAGACATGGCTAACAACTCATGATGAACAAGACCCAGTGAGTCGGAAAATACAAAAACTTCAGGTACTTGAAGACGTAGGGGCAGAAGTTCTCGTTCTCAGCGCTGATGTTGCTAGTGAGTCACAAATGCAAGCAGCGATCGCGCAATCTCTCGAACGCTTTGGTCAAATTGATGGAGTCATCCACGCCGCCGGACTTAAATTATTGAGTACGATTAGGGAACTCAATAGAATTGAGTCTGATCAGCAACTGAGAGCCAATGGACATGGACTGTTTGTCTTAGAAAAGGTTTTGCAGGGAATCGAGCTAGATTTCTGCTTACTTATTTCTTCCATATCCTCTGTTGTGGGGGTGTTAGGTATGGCAGCTTATCCGGCAGCACACCTATTCACCGATGCGTTTGTTTACAAGCATAATCAGGAAAACTCTGTTCGCTGGATTAGTGTTAATTGGGATAATTGGTTAACAAGGGAATTAGCCGAGCAATTAACGACTAGACCAGAGATATCAACTGAATTGTTCATGACACCTGAAGAAGGATTGGAGGTATTTAAACGTGTATTATCCTTAGATACAGTGACTCAAGTTGTAACCTCTACTGTCGATATCAACGCGAGAATCGAGCAGTGGACTAAGGGTAAATCTGTAGACGATAATCAAATCAATTCTCCTTCACTTTACTCAAGACCCAGTTTACAGAGTACATACATTGCTCCCAGAAATGAAGTTGAGCAAACTCTTGCCAATATTTGGCAAGAAATCCTGGGTATTGAGCAAATCGGCATCTACGACAACTTTTTGGAGTTGGGTGGGGATTCTCTGCTCAGCATTCAGATTACTGCCAGAGCCAATAAAATGAATCTGCGTCTGACTAATCAGCAGATATTTGAATATCCCACGATCGCTGAGTTGGCAGAGGTAGCCAGCAAAACCGAGACAATTTTAGCCGAACAGGGCATAATCCAAGGACGAGTCCCTCTAACACCGACCCAGCACTGGTTTTTTGAACAGAATCGACTTGACGCCCACCATTGGAACCAGGCAATTTTGCTGGAGGTGCAACAACCTCTGAATCTAGAGCGATTGGAGCAGGTGGTTCAGCATTTGCTCATACACCATGATGCGCTCCGTCTACGTTTTTTACCAGAGGAATCAAGCTGGAAGCAGGTTAATGCCAGTCCTAACGGCGTTGTCCCTTTCTCCAAAATAGATTTGTCAGCCCTATCACCTGAGTTGCAAGAACAGGCTTTTGAGGCAGCCGCTAGCGAGTTACAAGGGAGTTTTAACCTTGGATCAGAACCATTAGTAAGAGTTGCCTTTTTTGACCTGGGGTTGCACAAGCCAAGTCGCCTGCTGTTCATAATCCACCATCTGCTTGTGGATGTTGGCTCTTGGCGAATTTTGCTGGAGGATCTGGAAACAGCCTACCAACAGCTCAGCCAGGGTCAAGCGATTCAGCTTGCGCCTAAGACGACTTCATTCAAACAGTGGGCTGAACGGCTCACGGAGTACGCCCAGTCAACGGAATTGCAACGGGAGCAAGTCTATTGGTTGGCAGCCTCTCGTGAATGGGTATCACCACTGCCAGTGGATGATCCAAGGGGTGATAACACTGTAGCATCAGTTCAGACTGTGTCAGTAAGCCTGAGTGTGGAAGAGACACAGACGTTACTAGAGACAGTCTCAGCCGCCTATCGAGTGCAGATAGAGGACGTGCTGCTTGCCGCCTTAGCACAGGCTTTTGCCAAGTGGACTGGAGTGCGATCTGCGCTTCTCCCAAGGGGAGACGCCAAGGGCGAACGCAGCAGCGCTTCGCTATCGCTGTTGGTTGACTTAGAAGGAAATGGACGGGACGTCATCTTTGATTGTGTGGATGTGTCACGGACAGTAGGCTGGTTTACCACTATTGCCCCCGTGCTTTTGGACATTGGGGAAGAGGCTCAACCCCAAGAAGCCTTGAAGCAGGTGAAAGAGCAACTCCGTAACTTTCCGAATCAAGGCATTGGCTACGGTGCGCTGCGCTACCTGAATGAGGATGAGATCATTACCGAACAATTGCGATCGCTCCCAGAAGCAGAGGTTCTGTTCCTCTATCTCGGTCAATTCGATCAAACTTTACCTGAGTCTTCGTTATTCGAGATGTCTCAACAATTTAGCGGCTCAACTTGCAGTCCCCGTGCCAAGCGAAGCCATCTGTTCGAGATTAATGGGTCGATTGCCCAGAGTCAGCTAAGAGTGGATTGGAGTTATAGCGGGAATGTACATCAAAGGGAAACAGTTGAGGGATTATCTCAAGAGTTTGTAGGAGTGTTGCGATCGCTGATTACCTCCTGTCAATCATCTTCAGTAGAAAACTATACGCCTTCTGACTTTGCACAGTTTAAGTCCAGCCAATGGAACCAAGCTGACCTCGACAACATTCTGGCAGCTATTAATCAATCTGAAGAATTAGATGCTCCCTAGTATCTATATAAATCCTCATTCATCTGTTCAATCATTCTCCTTCATTCAGTTCAGCTAAATTTACCCATAGATCAGACAAGCATGAACAATAGTTTAGAAGAAGCCCTATTAAAGGGAATTAGTCCTCAGACTCAAGAATTTTATCATCTCTATATCCGTCACCTGAATGGACGGATATTCCCCGATAAGTTTCATGAGTATATTCAATCCGCCTATAAAGCGCTTAAAAATCGAGAGTCTTTCAAAACGATAAATAAATATTGCACGTTCATTGGGTCAACGAGAAGTGGTCACAGTCTAATTGCTTCCTTAATAGATGCTCATCCAGAAATGGTCATCTCTGACGAATTAAATGCCATACGATACCTAAAGGATGGATTTAGTCAACAGCAACATTACTCGTTAATTATAAAACTGTCCCAAATCAATGCCCAAGAAAATCGAGAAATGGGAGGATATTCTTATGGGATTTCTAACCAATGGCAAGGACGATTTAGAGAACTTAAGGTCATTGGAGATAAACAGGGACCCGGTGCAACGCTGTGGTTGTATCTAAATCCCAATTTATTCAAGTCTTTATGCACTAAATCCAAACCCTCATCTCAGTTTATTCATGTCATCAGAAACCCTTATGACACCATTACTACATTGATGAAAAAAACCAATCTTCTTAAAAAAGAATCTCTCAACCTCAAATATCCATTCTATCGATATTTAAATAAAAAAACGTTAGATCTGGAAACCACAATAGAGCTATATTTTTTGCTATACAAAGCAGTTGCAGGACTTAAAGAAAAACTCAATTCTAGTAAGTGTTTGGACATTTATTACGAATCATTTATTGAAAATCCAAAAGACCACTTAATAAAAATTTGTAATTTTTTAGAAGTTGAACATCCGAGCGACTACTTAAAAGATTGTGCAGATTTTGTTTATAAATCTCCCCCTAAAAGCAGGCATGGGGCAGATTGGACTCCTAAATTAATTGACCGCGTGAGAATAAATATGGAGTTTTACCCATTTTTTAGTCGCTATTCTTATCAAAACTAATGAACCATTTTTTTAACTAAGTAATCCGTGCAAAGTCTACCCAAGCCGTTAAGTCAATTTGAAAACTCTTGTTCCTAGGCTTAGAAAAACAATGAAAAACGTCGAAGATATCTACCCACTTTCACCCATGCAGCAGGGGATACTGTTTCACACCCTCTATGCCCCAAAATCGGGAATGTATTGTGAACAGTTCCACTTCACCATCCATGGAGACTTGAATATCTCAGCATTCAAGCAGGCTTGGCAGCAGTTGATAGATCGGCATCAGGTTTTACGAACCTTCTTCATTTGGGAAAATGTCAAAGAACCTATTCAAGTAGTGCAGAAACAAACAAAGCTACCCTGGGAACAGCAAGATTGGCGAAGGTTAGCAACACTCGAACAACAAAAGCGCTTAGAGGATTTGCTTAAGGAAGATCGAGAGGGGGACTTTAAACTTTCTCAGGCACCACTGATTAGGTTAGCTTTAATCCAGTTAGCTGAAGATGAATATCAATTCATCTGGAACCGCCACCACCTGTTAATGGATGGATGGTCTACACCTCTAATTTTCCAGGAACTCTTTGCTTTTTATAAAGCCTTTAGCCAAGGTCAAACTTTGCACCTAGAGCAACCCCGTCCTTACCGGGACTATGTAGCCTGGGTACAGCAGCAGGATTTATCTCAGGCTGAAAAGTTCTGGCGGCAACGGCTCAAGGGCTTTACTACAGCAACTTCTCTGAGGGTCGATCGCAAGCCGAGCAGCTCGGTTCGCCAAGGCAACCATTATGACAATCAAAACATTCAACTATCGATAGCAACAACAGCAGCATTGCGCTCTTTTGCTCAGCAGCAACAGCTAACGCTGAACACGTTGATGCAAGGAGTTTGGGCGTTGCTTCTGAGCCGTTACAGTGGCGAGAGCGATGTGGTCTTTGGAGCTGTCATGTCCGGGCGTCCGCCCACTCTAGCAGGAGCTAATTCAATGGTGGGGGTGTTTATTAATACCCTGCCAGTGCGAGCGTACATCAATTCAGATGAATTGCTCTTACCTTGGCTAAAGCAGCTTCAAAAACAGCAAAATGAGGTGCGTCAGTACGAATATAGCCCACTAATAGAAGTGATTAAATGGAGTGATATAGCCCCTGGGTTGCCTCTGTTTGAGAACATATTGAACATTCAGACGTACCCCAGTGATTTTGCCTCGCAACAGCTAAGCGGTAATCTAGAAATTTCTGAAATTCGTACTTTTGGGCAAACCCATTATCCCCTAACGGTGTCGGTGGAAGTGAATTCAGAGTTATCCCTAGAGATTTTCTATGATCGCGATCGCTTCGACAGCGACACAATATCTCGGATGCTGGGGCATTTTCAAACTTTGCTAGAAGGTATTGTTGCCAACCCTGAGCAGTGTCTGGCAGACTTGCCTATCTTGACAGAGGCAGAACGGCAGCAACTCCTGGTGGAGTGGAATGCTACACAGGCGGATTATCCCCAAGATTTGTGCATCCATCAGCTATTTGAAACTCAGGTGGAGCGGATGCCTGATGCCATTGCCGTAGTATTTGAAGACCAACAGTTAACCTACCGAGAACTCAACACCCAAGCTAATCAGCTAGCGCACTATCTACAAAAGCTGGGCGTAAGGTCAGAGGTACTGGTGGGTATCTGTGTAGAGCGCTCCTTGGAAATGGTCGTCGGACTGCTGGGTATCCTCAAAGCCGGGGGAGCTTACGTGCCGCTCGACCCAACCTATCCATCGGAGCGGCTAGCCTTCATGTTATCGGATTCCCAAACACCGTTACTGCTGACCCAAAAGCAGTTACTTCAACGACTGCCTGAACATCAGGGGCATATCATCTGTTTAGATGCAAAAGGGGAAGCTTGGGAAATAATTAGCCAAGAAAATCCTGTGAGCAACGTCACACCGGAAAACTTGGCTTACGTCATTTACACATCAGGTTCTACAGGGAAACCCAAAGGGGTGCAAATTTCTCACAATGCCGTCGTCAACTTCTTGAAGTCGATGGAGTGTAAGCCAGGATTAACAGAGTCTGACACCCTCTTAGCGGTTACTTCCATATCATTTGATATAGCTGCCCTAGAACTGTACCTGACCCTAATGGTTGGTGCACGGCTTGTATTGGTCAGCCGCGAAGTAGCCACGGATGGTAAAAAGCTTAGTGCAAGGCTGACTGCTGCTGGTGCTACTGTTATGCAAGCTACTCCAGCTACTTGGCGAATGCTTCTGGCTGCTGAGTGGCAAGGTAGTTCTCAGTTGAAAATCCTTAGTGGTGGAGAAGCTTTACCCAGTGATCTGGCGAAGCAGTTACTAAAAAAAGGTGCTTCCGTTTGGAATCTTTATGGTCCGACGGAGACGACTATTTGGTCAACGGTTCATAAGGTAGAAGCGACAGAACGATCGGGTGCCTTAGCGAGCATCGGACGACCAATTGCCAACACCCAGATTTATTTGCTCGACTCCCAAGGACAATCTGTACCTATTGGTATTCCTGGTGAGTTACACATCAGCGGTGCTGGACTAGCACGAGGCTACCTCAAACGCCCAAATCTGACCGCTGATAAATTTATTCCCAACTCCTTTGCGTATCTTGATGACCAACCGACGAGAGTTTACAAGACGGGTGACTTAGCTCGTTATCTCCCAGATGGAACAATTGAGTACCTTGGTCGCATCGACCATCAGGTAAAAATTCGCGGCTGCCGCATTGAGCTAGGAGAGATTGAAGCTGTACTGAGCCAACACCAAGCCGTGCAACAAGCTGTGGTTATAGCTAGGGAAGATGAACCTGGCAACCAGCGCTTGGTAGCGTATTTGCTGGCTCAGGCATCGTTAGATGGCATCATTCACGAACTGCGTAACTTATTAGAGGAAAAGCTACCGAATTATATGATGCCGTCGGTCTTTATGCAGTTAGAGGTGCTACCGCTGACACCCAACGGCAAGATAGATCGTAGTGTTCTGCCCGCACCTGATATCGCTAGCTCCTATCTGAAAAGCTCTTTTGTCGCACCTCGCGATTCCCTTGAACAAGAGCTAGCTAGGATTTGGACTCAAGTTCTTGGTCTCAAGCAGGTAGGGGTCTACGACAATTTCTTTGAGTTAGGTGGACATTCACTCTTGGCTACTCAGGTGATTTCTCTCCTACGAAAAACCTTCAAGGTAGAACTGCCGCTACGCTGCTTGTTTGAGTCACCGACCATAGCTGGACTGGCTAAGGGCATCCAAGAGCTAATGAAGGCAGAACTAGAACACAAAGCTTATACCATTGAGCGTGTCTCCCGACAAGCCAAGCAACCCCTGTCCTTTGCTCAACAGCGACTGTGGTTACTAGAGCAACTACAGCCAAACAGTGGTATTTACAATACTCCTGCTGCCGTGCGCCTAGTTGGGGAACTCAATGTCACTGTACTAGAACAGAGTTTCAATGAAATCGTGCGTCGTCACGAAGGTCTACGAACGACCTTTTCCCAAACTGATGGGCAACCCGTTCAAGTGATAACCCCAGCCCTCAATCTGAGCCTGCCCATAATAGATATTTGCGATTGGCCAGAAGCTGCACGAGAAGCTGAGGTTCAGCGCCTAGCTCGTCAAGAAGCCCAACGCCCTTTCAACCTGGTTCAAGGACCACTTCTGCGATACACTCTCCTACGCCTTGACGAGAAAGAGCATGTCCTATTGTTCACAATTCATCACATTGTTTCAGATGGTTGGTCAATAGGCGTGTTGGTACGAGAGTTCGCCGCACTTTACGAAGCCTTTTGTGACGGTCAGCCCTCTCCACTACCAGAACTGCCTATCCAGTACGCAGACTTTGCCGTTTGGCAACGACAGTGGTTGCAAGGAGAGGTACTGGAAGCCCAACTCGCTTACTGGAAGCAGCAATTGGGTGGTAATCTACCTGTGCTGCAATTGCCTACAGTTCGTCCTAGAGAAGAAGTAAAAACCAACCGAGGTGCTACTCAATCGTTCCTAATTCCCGCCAACCTATCCAAAGCGCTCCAAGCACTCTCGCACCAAGAGGGAGTTACCTTATTCATGACTCTGCTGGCAGGTTTTCAGGTACTGCTACAACGCTACACCCATCAAGATGACATTGTTGTCGGTACTGATGTTGCCAATCGTAATCGGGCTGAGATAGAGCCATTGATTGGTTTTTTTGTCAACTTGCTAGTCTTGCGTACCGACTTGAGTGGAAACCCCAGTTTCCGAGAGTTGCTTAAACGAGTACGGGAGGTAGCCTTAGGAGCTTATGCTCATCAAGATTTACCCTTCGACAAATTAGTAGACGCTCTACAGCCTAAGCGAAAATCGAGCCACACCCCTCTATTTCAGGTGTTGTTTGTACTTCAAAATGCCCCGATGCCGCCTTTGGAGTTACCAGGACTAACGCTAAGCCTTCTGGAGGTCGATAACGAAATAGCAAGGTTTGATTTGGTTTTATTTCTGACAGAAACGGATCAAGGGATTGAAGGAAAGTGGCAGTACAATGCTGACTTGTTTGAAGCCGCCACGATCAACCGTATGTCAGGTCAGTTAGAGACGCTACTCAAGACCATTGTGGCGCAACCTGATGCCAGAATAAATACTCTAGACATGAGTACGGAAACTGAAAAAGAACAACAAGCTGTGAAAAAACAGAATAAAATCACAAAACTCAAGCAGTTTTTGGCAGTTCAACCTCAAGCTGTAGACTTATCACAAGAGAAACTGATAAAGACGGGTTATTTACCGACCAAGGAAACATTGCCTTTTGTAATTAAACCGAATATTGAAGAGGTTTGTGTAATACAATGGGTTAAGAGTAATCGGGAATTAATAGAGAGCAAACTCTTAAAGCATGGCGCTATTCTTTTCCGAGAATTTGATATTAACTCAATCTTTGAGTTTGAAAGGTTAGCTGAAGCTATTTGTCCAAGTTTATTTGGAGAATACGGTGATTTACCGCGTGAAGGAGTTTCTGGAAAAGTTTATGGCTCGACCCCCTATCCTTCCGACCAGGCTATCTTATTTCACAACGAAAGTTCTCATCTGCACTGCTGGCCCCAAAAAATCTGGTTTTTCTGTGTGCAACCGTCTCAATCAGGGGGAGAAACGCCGATAGTTGACTGTCGGAAAATCTTTCAATTACTCGATCCAAAACTGCTAGAAATATTTGATAAAAAGCAGTTAATGTATGTCCGAAACTATACCAATGGTTTGGATGTAAGCTGGCAAGACTTTTTTCATACCACTGATAAGAAGAAAGTGGAGGACTATTGTCGCAAAGCATCAATTCATGTTGAGTGGAAACCAGATGGAGGCTTAAGAACTCGTCAGGTGCGTCCGGCAATTATCCAGCATCCTCAGACGGGTGAGTCGGTATTTTTTAATCAAATCCAGTTACACCATGCCTCTTGCCTAAAACCAGAAGTTAGGGAATCCTTACTCTCTACTTTCAGTGAAGATAATCTTCCACGGCATGTTTACTATGGTGATCACTCGCCAATTGAAGATTCTGTCATTGAAGAAATTATGGCAGTTTACCAAAACGCTCAAGTGAGCTTTCCTTGGCAGAGAGGAGATGTGTTAATGCTAGATAATATGCTGGCTGCTCACGGACGCAATCCTTACGTAGGCGATCGTAAGATTGTGGTGACAATGGGTGAAATGGTTCAAGGGGCTTAATTTACATGAGTATTAGGTAAAGAGGATCAAGAGCCTGCTTTATAGATCGTAAACAGCTAAATGAGTAGATGTGTATAAATGCAAAATCAAATTACTAAAGGCTTTCGACTTTCTCCTCAACAGAAGCGTGTTTGGTCATTACAGCAAAATAGTTCAGCTTACTGTGTCCAAGGCGCCCTTCTGCTAGAAGGTCATCTCAAACCAGAGATATTGAACTGTGCTTTACAGAACGTTGTCAATCGGCAGAGAATTCTACGTACAAATTTTAGCCGCCTACCTGGGATAAAAATGCCAGTCATGGTTATAACTGATAGCAGTAGCTGGTCGTGGCACAACATCAATTTGAGTGATTTGGAAGCGGAGGAACAAGATGCTAAAATTGAGTCCCTTTTTCTGGAACAGAGACTCCAAGGCTTTGACTTAGAGCAAGGAGCGATTTTGCGTTCATTTCTACTCAAGCTCTCAGCCACTAAGCACGTTTTGATAGTTAGCTTACCTTCCCTTTGTGGCGATGCTTGGACTCTCAAGAATTTGGTCGCTGAAATTAGTAAGGCTTACTCGGCTTACCTACAAGGTGAGGAAGTGTCCGATCCAGTGGTGCAATATGTTCAATTTTCAGAGTGGCATAATCAGTTACTCGAAGACGACGATGCTGAAGCAGGGAAAGAGTATTGGGAGCAGCAAGATTTCTCAAATGCAAACAGATTAAAGCTGCCTTTTGAGAGCGAATCTTTACCACAGTCAAAATTTAATCCTAGCTGTCTGAGCGTGACGCTTGGCTCTGATGTACTCGAAAAAATTGAGGCGCTGGTGCAGCAGTATGAGACTTCAGCGTCTGTCGTGCTACTCACCTGTTGGCAAATCCTGCTTTGGCGAGTTACAGGACAGTCAGATATTGTCGTCGGCACAATCTACGATCGCAGAGACGGAGAATATGAACCCCTGCATAACGTACTAGGGCTACTTGCTACTTGGCTGCCGATTAAAATTCACGTTGTACCAGATTTGCACTTCACAGAAGCCTTAGAACTCGTTAAAAAAGCGACGGTTGATGCTGAAGAATGGCAAGATTATTTTTGCTGGAATGAGGATAGAATAACGTCTCAAATTGGTTTTGAATGGGTTGAATGGTCGGACCAATGGTTGAGTGCTGGTGTTTCATTCTCTCTTTACAAGCAGTACACCTGTATTGAACCGTTCAAGGTTAAACTGACCTGTATTAGTAGCAACAACTCTCTGAGTGTAGACGTTCATTACGATACTAATTTATTCTCTGTAGATGCCATTCAACGCCTGTCTAGACAGTTTCAGACTCTATTAACCAGTGCGATTGAAAATCCAGAGGCGCTCATTAGTCACTTAGAGATGCTCACGCCTAGTGATCGCCAACAACTTCTGGTCGAGTTTAACCACACCCAGATTGATTACCCTCTAGATCAATGTATTCACCAACGCTTTGAAGAACAGGTAAAAAAGACACCGAATACTATTGCTGTTGTGTTTGAAGACCAACAGTTAACCTATGCCCAGCTTAACCAAAAAGCCAATCAACTGGCTCACACCTTGCAGCAACGGGGAGTCAAGCCAGAAGTGCTAGTGGGATTGTGGGTAGAGCGTTCCCTAGACATGATTGTCGGACTCCTGGGTATCCTCAAAGCCGGAGGCGCCTACTTACCCATCGATCCAGCCTTACCCATTGAGGCTCTAACCTTCCGGTTGCAGGATGCTCAAGTTCCCATCCTCTTAACCCAACAGTCGTTAGTCGAAACTTGTCCAACTCTTGCCGCACAGGTAATCTGTTTAGATACAGACTGGGATACTATGGCTCAACAGAGTGATACCAATCCCAGTAGTGAAGTCACCCGTGAAAATCTAGTCTACGTTATTTATACATCAGGTTCTACAGGCAAACCCAAGGGTGTCGCCGTTGAGCATCGGCAACTACTTAATTATCTGAACGGAATTATCAACCAACTCGACTTACCCAGAGGTGCTAGTTTCGCAACGGTTTCTACCTTCGCCGCCGATTTAGGTAACACTGCCATCTTCTCAGCATTGTGTACCGGGGGATCTCTGTCTATTATCTCCCAGGAGCGGTCAACGAATCCAGAAGCCTTAGCCGATTACTGCAACCATCATCCCATTGATTGTCTCAAAATTGTCCCGTCTCACCTAAAAGCGCTTTTAAGTGCATCTCACCCGGAGAAGATTTTACCCAAAAAGCACCTGATTCTGGGGGGCGAGGCGCTGAGTTGGATATTAGTGGAGAAACTCCAGCAGTATGCACCAACTTGCCAAATTGTCAATCACTATGGACCAACAGAAACGACAATTGGAGTCCTAACTTATTCCATCGAAGATAGAGCAATTTGGGAGCGATCGCAGACTGTCCCCATTGGGCGTCCTCTTGCTAATACTCAGGTTTACATTCTGGACGAGCATTTACAACCTGTCCCGATAGGTGTAGGCGGCGAACTTTATATCGGTGGAGATAATCTGGCGCGGGGGTATCTGAACCAACCCGACTTAACAAACGAGAGATTTATTCCCAACCCCTTTAGCCATGAGTCGGGATCACGGTTATACAAAACGGGAGACGTGGCGCGTTATCTGCCTGATGGCACAATTGAGTTTCTGGGGCGAATTGACCATCAACTGAAGATTCGCGGCTTCCGCATTGAACCGGGAGAGATTGAATCAACACTCGCACTTCATCCGGAAATTGAGCAAGCGATCACCCTAGGGCGGCATGACGAATCCGGAAACCAGCGTCTCATTGCTTACATTGTCCCCCATTCTCAGTCAGATATTTCGGTCAGTGACCTCCGGAACTTCCTCAACGAAAAGCTGCCGGAGTATATGATACCCTCCACGTTTGTACAGCTCAAAGCATTACCGCTCACCCTCAATGGCAAGGTCAATCGCCAAGCGTTACCCGCCCCAGACAACGTTAGACCGGAGTTAGAAGCGAAATTCGTTCCTCCCCGCACCCCCATCGAAGACACGATCGCCAGGATTTGGGCGCAGGTACTGGAAATTGAGCGAGTCGGTATTCATGACAACTTTTTTGAGTTAGGCGGCGATTCGATTATGAGCATTCAAATCATCGCCAGAGTTAACCAGGCGGGTTTACAGGCGACACCCAAGCAGCTATTTGAGTACCCAACTGTAGCGGGGTTAGCCGCCGTTGTCGGTACAACGCCAACCTTCGACGCGGAACAAGGTATGGTAACGGGTTCACTGCCTTTGACACCGAATCAATACGAGTTCTTTGAGCAGAAGCCTGATAATCCGCATCATTGGAGTCAAGGGTTACTCTTAGAAGTCCATGACGCCATGGTTCCGGCTCTCCTAGAGCAAACAGTGCAGGATTTGCTAGAACACCATGACGCCCTGCGCCTGCGGTTTATCCCCACAGAATCCGGGTGGCAACTGGTTAATTCTGGATGGGATGCCGACGAAACCGTGCCTTTCTCCTACATTGATTTGTCGGGTCAATCGGCAGCAGACCAAGACACTGCCATTGACACCACCATTTCCCAACTGCAAGCTAGCCTAAACCTGACGGAGGGTTCCCTATTGCAGGTGGCTCTATTTAATCTAGGTGAGAACCAGCCGCACCGCCTGCTACTCGTGATGCATCATTTAGTGGTGGATAGCGTTTCTTGGGGAATTTTGCTGGCAGATCTTCAGCAAGTCTACCAGCAACTCAGCCAAGGGCAGCTCGTTCAACTGTCTCCAAAAACAACCTCTTTCAAGCAATGGTCTGAGTATTTACACTATGCGCGATCCGCTCAACTCCAGCAAGAGCGCGACTACTGGCTACAAGCATCCCATCAATCTATCTCTCCCCTGCCTGTGGATGATCCAAACGGGGCGAATACAACGGACTGGGTTCAGACTATTGTAGTTTCTCTGAGTGTTCAAGAAACTCATGCCTTGTTACAGGACGTGCCAGCCGCGTATCGTACCCAAATCAACGATGTACTGCTCACCGCATTAGTACAAACCTTTAACCAGTGGACACAGGGACACTCCCTGCTGGTGGATTTGGAAGGACAAGGACGAGACGCGATCGCTAACGATATTGATCTATCCCGCACAGTGGGCAGATTTACAACCCGCTTCCCAGCACTGCTGACCTTAGAAGGGATTCTAGAGCCAGGGGAGGCACTCAAAGCCATTAAAGAACAACTTCGGAGTATTCCGAATCAGGGTATTGACTATGGTGTGCTGCGCTATCTGAACGAGGACAGGTCGATAGTTGCGTCCCTACCCCAAGCGGAGGTGAGATTCAGCTATTTAGACTCGTTTGAGACGGTGTTATCTGAATCCTCATGGTTTGAACCAATCAAGCCGATTCCTGGCATCAACCCCAGCACTAATCGACGCTATCTATTAGAAATCAACGGATTTGTGCTGGAGGAGCAACTCCAACTGGAGTGGACTTACAACGCCAAAATCCATCACCCGGAAACCATCCAACAACTCACGACACGATTTGTCGAGACATTGCGATCGCTCATCACCCATTGTCAATCTGCCAACGCTAGAGATTATACACCCTCTGACTTTCCCAAAGCGAATTTAAACCAAAAAGATCTAGATCAGTTCCTCGCCAAACTCAACCAAAGGACAAATAAAACAAGTTAACCCACATTCGATACCCTTAAGCCACTACTCAGCACTATTTTCAGGAGAGAAACGATGAAAACCGAAAACATCGAAGATATCTACGAACTTACCCCGATACAGAAAGGAATTCTCTTTCATAGTTTGTACGCTCCCGAGTTTGGGCAATATTTTTTCCAAACAAGATTTGCGCTCCAGGGCAATCTTAATTCTGTCGCCTTTGAGCAGGCGTGGCAGCAAGTCGTTTCTCGGCACACCATCTTGCGAAGTGGTTTTTATTGGGAAGACGTTGATAACCCCTTACAAGTGGTGTATAAACAAGTTAACCTGCCCCTAGAACAGCAGGATTGGCGAGGACTAGATCCCGTTGAACAAGACAAACGCTTAACGGCTTTTTTGAAATGCGATCGCCAACAAGGTTTTGATCTATCCCAAGAATGCCAAATGCGTCTAACCTTGTTTCGCTGCGCTGACCAGTATTACCAATTTATCTGGAGCCGACACTTTTTAATCGTGGATGGGTGGTCAGCCCCCATGGTACTGGATGAAGTGGTTCAGTTTTACGAAGCGTTTTGTCAAGGTCAAACGTTATCGTTAGCACCTAGCATTCCTTTCCAAAACTACATCGATTGGTTACAGCAACAGGACTTATCCAAGGCTGAGGTATTTTGGCGGCGGGTACTCCAGGGAGTAAAAGCGCCCACGCCGCTAACCCACTTATATGCTGACGATGTTGGCAGCTTGGCTAACCAAGATGAACAATATAATGATCAACAAATCATCCTATCCGAAGCCAAGACAGCCGCACTACAGTCCCTAGCAAAGCAGCATCAACTAACACTAAATACTTTAATTCAAGGAGCCTGGGCTATACTGCTCAGTCGTTATAGTGGCGAAAAGGATGTGGTCTATGGGTGTACTGTTTCTGGTCGTCCAGCCGATTTGGTCGGGGCAGAATCAATTGTAGGGATGTTGGTGAACACCTTGCCTGTACGAGTCAAGATAAATCCTGAACAGTCTCTGTTATCTTGGCTCAAACAGCTTCAGGCTCAACTGGTAGAAATGCGTCAGTATGAATATAGCCCTCTGGTAGACGTTCAAGGATGGAGTGATGTGCCACGAGGTATGCCTTTGTTTGAGAGCATCGTGGTCTTTGAAAACCTACCTGTACCTCCAAGTTTACGGGAGGGAAACAGAAGTATAGAAGTATCCAAATTTACCAACTTTTACAAAATAAACTATTCCATAACTGTGGTCATTATGCCTGGGTCTTCGTTAGTGTTGGGAATTAATTATGATTTCAGTTGTATTGATGTTGCTACGATTAACGGAATTCTTACCCACTTCGAGATAATACTTCATTGTATGGCAACTCATCCTGAAATCCCGATTAAAGACTTATCGATATTAACCCAAACGGAGCAGCGCCTCGCCTTAGAGTGGGAAAAGGAAATCACCTTCGATTTTGATTTTAAGGAAACATCCCCCATAGACCAAAACCAAGTACAGGTCAGTGTATAAAGCCGACTTCTCTATTGCATCCATTACACCATACGAAAACCGTGAGTAATACCATGAATATTTTTACCCAGCGTGAGTCAAATGTTAGAAGTTATTGTCGGAGTTTTCCTACCGTATTCCATAGAGCAAAAGGGTCTATGGTCTACTCAGAATCCGGAGTAGAGTATATTGATTTCCTATCGGGTGCGGGGGCGTTGAACTATGGACACAACAATGATTATATTAAACAACAAGTGATGTCCTATTTAGAAGCCGACTCTATTGCCCATGGCTTAGATTTATACACATCCGCCAAAGAAAACTTTTTAATTAAATTTTCCGAGAAAGTCCTCATGCCCAAAAACCTAGATTATCAAATCCAGTTTTGTGGTTCCACTGGCACTAATGCTGTGGAGGCAGCTTTAAAATTAGCCAGAAAAGTCAAAAAAAGAACAGGCATATTCTCCTTTATGGGAGCCTATCATGGCATGACCTTGGGCAGTTTAGCGGTTACGGGAAATACAGCAATCCGTTCAGGGACAATTGGCACATCAAATAATGTCACCTTTATGCCCTATCCCTATGGATTTATGAACAATTTTGATACGATAGGATATATTGAATCAGTCCTCAATGATGTCAGTTCTGGAATTAAGAAACCCGCCGCAATCATCTTTGAAACTGTACAAGCGGAAGGGGGAGTTGTTGTCGCACCGATTGAGTGGATGCAAAAACTCAGAGCGTTGTGTGACAAGCATGATATTTTATTGATTTGCGATGATATTCAAGTAGGTTGTGGTAGAATTGGTTCATTCTTTTCCTTTGAACGAGCGAATATCGTTCCTGATATTGTTGTCCTCTCAAAATCTATCAGTGGTTACGGATTTCCCATGTCCCTTTTATTAATTAAGCCAGAGTTAGATATTTGGAAACCTGGTGAGCATACGGGGACTTTTAGAGGAAATCAACTCGCCTTCGTTGGTGGAACAGCCGCTTTAGAATATCGAGAAATTACCAATCTTGAACAAGAGGTTAACATTAAAGAGACTTTTCTAAAAAAGTTTTTAAATGAGCAAATCGCATCAATTCATAACAAAATAGAAATACGTGGTATTGGTATGATTTGGGGAATCGATCTTGCCCAGTTTGAAGATGCCAGTTTGACCAAGCAGATAACTTCCCGATGTTTTGAACGAGGACTAATTGCTGAACGAGTGGGAAGAAATGATACCGTAATTAAAATCTTGCCCCCCTTGACTATTGAAATGTCTACTTTGCAAAAGGGGTGTTCAATTTTAAAAGAAGTATTTGATGAGTGCCTGATTTCAAAAGGGAATGAGCGACCAGTAACAGTGGTATAGTTAAAAATGGCACATTGAAATGACCAATTAAAAATGACCGATGATAGTCCTGAAACCCCAAAATCAATCCATGTTAACTCCTGAAGAATTATTTCACGAAAAAATCTACTGGTTAAACCAATTATCCGGAGAACTGCCGGAAACAAATCTCATACTGGATTATGTCAGACCATTACGGGATGAGGGCAATACTAAAAGTCTCAGTTTTGATTTATCCAAGGAATTATCAGCAGCCATCTTCAACTTCACTCAAGGATCTAACCTGTCCATTTACATAGTGCTGGTGTCTGCTTTAAAGTTAGTTCTACATAAGTACACGGGTAATAATGACATTATTGTCGGCTCACCTCTCTATAAACAAGCTAGTCATAGTGGTTTAACCAAGACAGTGGTTCCATTGCGGACTCTGGTAACCACTCAACTGACATTTAGAGAGTTTCTTCTTCACGTCAAAGATACCGTTGTTGCGGCTTATAGTCATCCCCACTATCCCTTGAGTGAATTAGTTCGCTTATTAAATCTGCCCCAGAGTCAAAATCGCTGTCCACTTTTTGATATCGTGGTTTTATGGGACAGGATTCATAGCACGAGTGATCTGGAAACGCTGAACAATGATATCACCGTTTCTGGTTTAGTCAAGGGTGAAAATATTCGTCTGACAATAGACTACAACGGTTCTCTTTTTAGAGAAAAAACGATCAAATTAATGAGTCAAAATTATAAGAATATCTTTGAATGCATTTTTGAGGATATCCACATTAAGTTACAAGATATTCTTTTCTTGAAAGAGTCTGACAGACACCAGTTATTAGAAGAATTTAATAATAATTCTAGAACCTATCCTTTAGATCAGACGATTAATCAATTATTTGAACAACAAGTTAAGCGAGCATCCAAGAGTAGAGCAGTAGTTGACAATACTCGCCACTTAACCTATCAAGACCTCAATAAGAAAGCCAATCAACTGGCTAAGTTATTACGAAACTTAGGCATCCAAGCCGGAGAGTTTGTCGGCATTTTAAAAGACCGGGATATCAATTTTGCGATCGCTATCCTGGCGATCTACAAGGCGGGTGGAGCCTATGTCCCCATTGATAGTACTTATCCCACCGATAGAATCAAGTATATGCTATGCCATAGTGAGGTGAGATTCCTGCTCACAGACTCCTCATTTTTACATCACTGGGCTGATCTAAGTGAACAGTGTTCGCACTTGAAATCTCTGATCTGCTTAGATGCTAAACCTGATCCTAGATTGAGGGATAAATTAGCAGGAATAAGTCTATACGACCCCCGGGATTTTGATCAGTTTACGACAGAAAATCTAGAAGCAGTCAATCGAGGAATTGACCCAGCTTATATGCTCTATACATCGGGTTCAACCGGATTACCGAAGGGAGCCATTATTAGACAGGATGGAGCAATTAATCATATCTATGCCCAATTTGAGGCGTTAGGCTTTACGGAAACGTTTAATTTCTTGCAAACAGCACCCGCTTCATCGGATATTTCAGTCTGGCAATTTCTAGCCCCCCTTCTGATTGGTGGAACAACAGTCATCGCTGACCGGGAAACAGTGTTTAATCCCGAAAAATTGTTCAAGGTGCTCAAATCAGAAAAAATTGCGATCGCAGAACTTGTTCCCGTTGTTCTCAGCAGTTTACTCAACTATATCTCCCGCTTACCGACTCAACAACGAGGGCTACCTGACCTGAAATGGATGATGGTAACTGGAGAATCGGTGTCTGTTGAGTTAATTAATCAGTGGCTGCATTTGTACCCTTCCATCCACGTCGTTAATGCTTACGGTCCCACCGAAGCAGCAGATGATATCACTCAGTTAATCGTTGAAAAGCCCTTACCCGCAAACCAACGCACAGTTCCGATTGGTAAACCTTTGGCAAACTTAACCCTCTACATCCTTAACCCTCAGATGCAGTTAGTCCCAATTGGGGTTCCTGGAGAAATTTGTGTATCAGGCGTTGGCGTTGGTAATGGATATTGGAAAGACCCAGAGAAAACAAATTTAAGCTTTGTTCCCAACCCCTTTTCTAATCCCAAAAAGACTAACCACGATTTACTCTACAAAACTGGAGATTTAGGCAGATGGTTACCTGATGGGACTATTGAGTTTCTAGGACGCATCGGTTCCCAAGTCAAGATTCGTGGCTTCCGGGTTGAACTGGGCGAAATTGAGGCAGTACTAAGTCAGCATCCGGCTGTGCAGGAGGGGGTTGTGGTGGTTAGAGAGGACAATCTTGGCGACAAGCGTTTGGTTGCCTATGTTGTTCCGAATTTTCATGGTCGATTGCTGCATGGAGATGGGGACAGCTCACGGTCAATTGAAGACTCAGCAATCACTAGTGAACTGTTGCCACAGTTACGGAACTTCCTGAAAGATAAGCTGCCGGATTACATGGTGCCATCAGTTTTTGTTCTGCTGGAGGCGCTGCCGCTAACCCCCAGTGGCAAATTGGATCGCAGGGCTCTACCTAAGCCAGATAATCTTCGCCCTGAATTGGAAGTTGCTTATTTGCCACCAGTAACTGAAGCAGAACGGATGATTGCCAGTATTTGGCAGAAAGTACTTAATGTCGAGAGGGTAGGTATCGAAGATAACTTCTTTGATATTGGCGGTCATTCATTAAGCATTCTTCAGGTTTATAGTCAATTGCGTGAAAAGTTTACAACTCATTTATCTCTTGTCGATCTATTTCAATATCCGACAATAAGTTCTTTAGCACAATGTTTAATCTCAGAAGGAAACAAATCATCTTACGAGGAAGATGTTGAGCGAATTCAGCAAATAGAAAGTGGAAAGTTGCGACTCAAGAAACGTTTGCAAAAAAGTCAAAATAGTTTATAGTTAAACTAGCTATTTTTTTAGGTAATTTATCAATGATTAATCCCAAAAAATCCAGTAAGACCACGGGTTTAGAAATAGCCATAATTGGCATGGTTGGTCGTTTTCCTGGAGCTAAAAACCTTGATGAATTTTGGCAAAATCTCCGAGGCGGCGTAGAATCGATTTCTTCTTTGACTGACCAGCAATTAAAGGATTTAGTTATAGATCCTAAGTTAGTCAGCGATCCTAATTATGTTAAGGCAGGTGGCGTAGTCAAAAATGTAGATTTGTTTGATGCGTCATTCTTTGGATTTACTCCCAGAGAAGCTGAAATCATGGATCCCCAACACCGTATTTTCTTAGAGTCTGCTTGGGAGGCTCTTGAAAGCGCTGGCTACAATTCAGAAACTTATAAGAAGTCGATTGGGGTTTTCGGAGGTCTAAGCGTAAATAGTTACTTATTTAATATTTATTCAAATCCGGAAATTATTAACAACGTAAGTCATTTACAAGTTTCTATTGCTAATAATCCAGACTTTGTAACCACACGAGTATCTTACAAATTAAACCTGGATGGACCAAGTTATGCAGTTCAAACTACCTGCTCAACTTCGTTGGTCGCTGTTCATTTGGCATGCCAAAGTCTGCTGAGTGGCGAATGTGATATGGCTTTGGCCGGTGGCGTTTCAATATCAAAATATGCTGGTTATTTGTATCAAAAGGGAGGAATTTATTCTCCTGACGGACGTTGCCGTGCCTTTGATGCCAAAGCAGAGGGAACTGGGATAGGCAAGGGGATAGGTCTTGTGGTGTTGAAGCGGTTAGAGGAGGCAATAGCAGATGGAGACTGTATCCATGCTGTGATCAAAGGTTCGGCGATCAATAACGATGGGTCTTCCAAAGTTAGCTACACTGCACCCAGCATAAATGGTCAAGTGAAGGTGATTAGATCAGCTCAAGTTATGGCTGAAGTTGAACCTGAAACAATTACCTACATCGAGACCCACGGTACAGGAACATCCCTAGGAGACCCTATTGAAATCGCAGCGCTCACAAAAGCTTTTCACACCAGTACGCAGAAGTGTGGCTTCTGTGCCATCGGTTCGCTTAAAACAAATGTAGGGCATTTAGATAATGCCGCTGGAGTGGGAGGTCTTATCAAGACTGTTCTAGCACTCAAGCATCAGCAAATACCACCCAGTTTGCATTTTGAGGAACCCAATCCCAAGATAGATTTTGCAAATAGTCCTTTTTACGTCAACACAACGCTGTCTGAATGGAAAAACAACGACATCCCTCGTCGCGCTGGAGTTAGTTCCTTCGGTTTTGGTGGCACTAATGCCCATCTGATTCTCGAAGAAGCTCCGGCAATTGAACCCTCTAGTCCTTCTCGTCCCTGGCAGTTGTTGTTGCTCTCGACCAAGACAAGTACGGCACTGGAAACCGCCACAGTGAATTTGGCGAATTGCCTCCAGCAACATCCCGATTTGAATCTTGCCGATGTTGCTCATACACTTCAGGTTGGTCGCCGAGATTTCGAGCATCGCCGGATGTTAGTGTGTCAAACTCTGGATGATGCAGTGCAGGCGCTGACAAATCTAGATTCGCAACGAGTTTTCACCCACTACCAAGAAGCCGGTAATCGCCCCGTGGTGTTTATGTTTTCCGGGCAGGGTTCGCAGTACGTCAATATGGCACTGGAACTCTACCAGCATGAGCCAATTTTTACTGAACACGTTGATGACTGCTGTGAACGGATCAAACCTCACCTCGGGCTAGATTTGCGTCATTTACTCTACCCCAGTACAACCCAGGAGCAAGAGGCGACACAACAACTTCAACAAACTCACATTACCCAACCTGCGTTGTTTGTAATTGAGTATGCGCTAGCTAAGTTATGGATGGCGTGGGGTGTGTATCCCGAAGTGATGATCGGTCACAGCATTGGGGAATATGTAGCAGCGTGTCTAGCGGGAGTTTTCTCCCTAGAAGATGCCTTAGCAATAGTAGCAACTAGAGGACGATTGATGCAGCAACTGCCCTCTGGCGCGATGCTGTCCGTTCAACTACCAGAACCAGAAGTGCAACCGTTACTGGGAGAAGACCTGGCGCTGGCAGGAAGCAATAGCCCTACTTCATCTGTGGTGTCTGGTTCAGCAGAGGCGATCGCACAATTGCAACAGACCTTACAAGAAAAAAGCATACCCTGTCGAAGGCTTCATACCTCTCATGCTTTTCATTCTCCGATGATGGAGCCAATGATTGAGCCATTTACAGAGTTATTACATCAAATCACCTTCAATCCTCCCCAAATTCCTTTTGTCTCGAATCTCACTGGAACTTGGATTACCCCATCAGAAGCAACAGATCCGAATTACTGGGCAAGACATCTACGACAACCTGTGCGTTTCAGTGCAGGAGTGACTGAGTTGCTCAAAACACCTGAGCGAGTTTTGCTGGAAGTTGGTCCTGGACGGACGTTGAGTACGTTTGCCAAGCAGCATCAGATCAATAATAACGGGGTGCTAACCTCGCTACGCCATCCCCAGGAGCAACAGTCAGATATCGCCTTTTTACTGAATAGCTTAGGTCGTCTCTGGTTAGCAGGTGTCAAAGTCGATTGGTCAGGTTTTTATGCCTATGAACGACGTCATCATATTCCCTTACCTACCTATCCCTTTGAGCGTCAGCGTTACTGGATTGAACCAAACCAGTCAACCTTCCTAGCAACGGCGCGTCAAGATCCGTTACACAAGAAACCAAATATTGCCGACTGGTTCTACATGCCAGTTTGGAAACAATCTATGCTTCTTGACTTCTACCAAGAAAGAGAGCTGGTAGAGTTAAAGTCATGCTGGCTAGTCTTTGTCGATGCCTATGGAGTCGGCTCAGAAATAGCAAAACGGCTGGAACAGCAGAACCATGATGTCATCACTGTGAGAGTGGGAGATCAGTTTAGCAAACTCAGTGAGTACGCATACACAATTAATCCCCAACAACGGGATGACTATGATGCCCTGGTTCAAGAACTTCAGAGTCGGGATTTAACCCCACAAGGGATTGCGCATTTTTGGAGTATCACAGCCAGCAATACTTTTCCTAGCAACAAGCTAGGCGAACAGACACAATCACCACATCAGTTCTTTGAAGATTGTCAAAATCTCGGTTTCTACAGTCTGCTCTTTCTGGCACAAGCACTAGGAGAACAGAAGGTTACTGAGCCTCTTCAACTCATGGTCGTAACCAGCAATGTACATGAAGTGACTGGCGACGAGAAGTTATTTCCAGAGAAAGCGACTGTGTTAGGTCCGTGCAAGGTAATTCCACAGGAATATCCAAACATAACATGCTGTAGCTTTGATGTAGTGATTCCTGAATCTGGGACAAAGCAAGCACAGAAACTGATAGACCACTTAATAAGGGAATTTACCGTACAGCCAAGTGATTTAGTAGTTGCCTACCGTGGTAATCATCGTTGGGTTCAGACCTTTGAAGCTGTCCGTTTAAATGATAGCAGTACAAGCAGAACACGTTTGAGGGAAGGAGGAGTCTACCTAATCACTGGTGGACTGGGTGGCATCGGTTTGGTATTGGCAGAATATCTAGCGAAGACAGTACGGGCTAAGTTGATCCTAATCGGACGAAAGGGGCTGCCTGAGCGCTCCCAGTGGGAGCAATGGCTAGCGACTCACGATCGGCAGGATAAAGTCAGCCAAAAGATACAGAAAGTGCGGACAATCGAGGAGCTAGGAGTCGAGGTTCTGGTCATTAGTGCCGATGTGACAAGCGAGCAACAAATGCAGACAGCAATTTCCCACACATATGAGCGCTTTGGTGAAATTCATGGTGTCATCCACGCTGCTGGGAATCTCGAAAATACACATTGTGCTATTCAAGAAACTTCTCAAACCGATAGTCATTTGCAATTTCAGCCCAAAGTGTATGGACTATTTGTCTTGGAAAAAGTTTTGCAAGGAAGAAATCTTGATTTTGTTCTATTAACATCCTCTTTAGCATCTATTTTGGGAGGCTTAGGATTCGTTTCCTATTCCGCAGCGAACATCTTTATGGATGCCTTTGCTTTCAAGCACGACCAGGCAGACTCTTGTCCCTGGATTAGCGTGAACTGGGATAACTGGGGGCTTAGGGAAGAAGAAAAGCAAGAAGCAGGGATTGGAGCCACCTTGTCTAAATTAGCTATGTCCCCAAAGGGAGGTGTGGAGGCATTTAGGCGTGTGTTATCAATGGCTGAACTCCCTCAAGTTGTTGTCTCGGCTGGAGACTTGCACACGAGGATTGACCAATGGCTTAAGCTTGAATCTTTACGAGATACAGAATACTCAAAAAAGAAAGATTCATTATCACTCCACTCGAGATCAAACTTGCGGAATGCCTATGTTGCTCCCTGCAACGAGGTCGAACAAACTATTGCGAATACCTGGCGACAAGCTGTTGGGATCGAGCAAGTAGGTATCCATGATGACTTCTTTGAACTGGGGGGAGATTCTCTAATGGCTATTCAAGTTATCTCTCAGTTGCGTAAAGAATTTCAAATAGAGCTGTCCCTACATAGTTTCTTTGAGAGACCAACCACCGTAGCTGGTTTAGCTGAGCGCGTTGAAGCAATTCGTTTGACTCTCGCCCAAGCATCAGGCTCTCCCATTGCTGCCGGAGAAGGAAGAAAGGAAATAGAGCTATGACTACGATTATAGCCTGAATGTAAAGCTTGGAAAGGAAGAAAGGAAATAGAGCTATGACGACGATTTATAAATTTTTATCTTACCTTTATAGTCTGGATGTAAAGCTTTGGGTTGAAAGCGATCACTTGCGTTGTAATGCCCCTGAAGAAGCACTAACACCAGATCTAATCGCTCAGATCTCTGAACGCAAAGCCGAAATTATTGCATTTCTCAACCAGGCTAATCTTGCCTCAAACAGTACGTCTCAGGCTATTCAACCTGTTTCGAGAGAGAGAAATCTATCTTTATCCTTTGCCCAGCAGCGGCTATGGTTTCTCCAACAGTTGGAACCCGGCAACCCTTTTTACAATGAACACGTAGCAATACAGCTAACAGGTTTGCTTGACGTGGCGTCATTGGAGCAGAGTCTCAACGAGATGGTGCAACGCCACGAAGCTCTGCGCACCACTTTCAAGATGGTGGAGGCGCAACCCGTTCAAATCATTGCCCCAAACCTGACCTTGACACTGCCCGTGGTAGATCTGCGCCAGTTGCCAAAAGCGGTGCAGAAAATGGAAGTCCAGGGCCTCGCGACTGAGCAAAGTCAACGTCCCTTCGACTTGCTTCAAGGTCCTCTGCTGCGCTGGATGCTGGTACAGCTAAGCGAACAGGAACATGTGCTGCTATTCAATATCCACCACATTGTCTTTGATGGCTGGTCATTGGGCATAATCATTCGTGAATTGTCAGCCCTTTACCAAGCCTTTTCTACCGGAAAACCTTCGCCGTTGCCTAAACTGCCAATTCAATATGCCGACTTCGCCGTCTGGCAGCGACAACAGTTGCAGGGAGAAAAACTACACTCCCAACTCTCTTACTGGAAGCAGCAACTGGAAAAAGCTCCACCCCTGCTGCCACTGCCAACAGACCGACCCCGACCACCAGTTCAGACTTATCGGGGGGAAAAGGAATCATTTCGGTTGCCCAAGAGTTTGACTGAGACCCTTAAGACTGTTGGCAAAAAAGCCGAGGCTACCCTGTTCATGACCCTGCTGGCAGTCTTCAAAATCTTGCTCTACCGCTACAGTGGGCAAGAAGATATCATCGTTGGTTCACCTATCGCTAACCGTAACCGAGCTGAAATTGAAGGACTCATTGGCTTTTTCCTCAACACCCTAGTACTACGTACCGATTTTTCAGGCAACCCGACCTTTGAGGAACTCTTAGGTCGAGTGCGGCAGGTGACGATGGAAGCTTATGATCACCAGGATTTGCCCTTTGAAAAGCTGGTGGAGGAACTACAGCCAGAACGGAATGCCAACTACAATCCGCTGTTCCAGGTGTCGTTTGTCTTACAAAATACTCCAAAAGTGAAATGTGAACTGCCTTGGCTGACCTTAACACCTGTTAAGGTTAAACGCACCAGGGCTTTGTTGGATTTGCGCTTGGATATTACAGAAACGGATTCGGGGCTAGAGGGTTTCTGGGAATACAACACCGATTTGTTTGATGCTGCCACAATAAGCCGGATGAGTGGGTACTTGCAAACCTTGCTCGAAGCGATCGCGGCTAATCCACAACAGCGAGTTGACCAATTGCCCCTGTTGAGTGAAGCAGAACGCCATCAGTTGTTGACCGAGTGGAATGATACCGAGAGTGAATATCCCTCAGATAAATGTATTCATCAGTTATTTGAAGAGCAGGTGAAACGCACTCCAGATGCGATCGCACTCGTTCTTGAAAACCAGCAGCTAACTTATCGGCAGTTGAACCAACGAGCCAATCAACTAGCGCATTATTTACGGTCTCTCTCTGTTGGTTCGGGAGTGCTGGTGGGAATCTGTATTGAGCCATCTCTTGATCTAGTAGTGAGTTTGCTGGGTGTTCTCAAAGCCGGTGGCGTATATGTGCCGTTAGATCCGAATTATCCGCAAGAACGACTGGTGTTCATGCTCGAAGACGCCAATGTGCATGTCCTATTGACCCAGGAGCCTTTGACTGAAAAAATTTCCCTTCAACACGCCCATATCGTCTGTCTAGACAGGGATAGGGATGCCATTGCTAAAGAAAGCGTCGAAAATCTAGATTGTCAAGCAACACTGGATGACCTGGCATACGCAATCTATACGTCCGGTTCTACTGGAAGACCCAAAGCCGTTCTAGGTAAAAATCGTGGTATCGTCAATCGCTTGCATTGGATGTGGGAAACCCTACCATTTGGGGCAGATGAGATTTGCTGTCAGAAAACGTCCATCAATTTTGTCGATCATGTTGCGGAAATATTTTCTCCCCTTCTCAAAGGGATTCCGCTCGTGGTTGTTCCAGATAATATACGAGGCGATATTCCCAGGCTAATGAGCCTGTTGAGCGATAACAAGATAACTAGAATTGTTCTGGTTCCCTCCCTGCTCAAAGCGATGCTGGACAATGCGCCCCAACAACTGACACAACTTCGATATCTCAAATATGTCTTTTGCAGCGGTGAAGCCCTACCACTAACGTTGGCTGAGGCATTTCACCAGAAACTCAGTTCTGCCAGATTGTTCAATATCTACGGCTCTTCAGAAGTTGCTGCTGACGTGACCTGCTTTGAAGTCAATTTTTGGGAAACACGGCAACGAATACTGCAATATTTCAAGCCAGAAGTTGTTCGTGGTGCAACCGAAAACCAGGTTCTTGGGGTTCACCAGAAACCGTTTACGAAGCCTGGCGTGAGTCCAGAAATGCTAGCTACAAAGTTTCAACGGAGCGAGTTGCCCTCATATCCTTTAACCGTTGACGACTATTACGATAAATTGTCCGAGGAGGTGCTTCCATATGCGATCGATACAGGCTCTCCTACATTCATCGGGCATATGACATCGGCTTTGCCCGATTTTATGCATGATATGAGCAAGATGATTTCGCGATTGAACCAAAATTTGGTGAAAATCGAGACATCAAAGTCTTTGATGTTTTTGGAACGGGAAGCGATCGCCATATTGCATCGTCTTGTTTATAACTTTTCAGGTGAATTTTACGAGGAAAATATTCAGCAAAAAAATAGAAACCTGGGTATTATAACAACCGGCGGTACAACGGCAAACATCAGTGCTTTATTGTGTGCGCGAAATTCGGGATTGTTAAACACAAAAAAATCCGGCAATTTATCAAAAGAAAGCCTTTATAAAGTTCTGAGTAAAAAAGGATATGACGATATCGTTATCATTGGCTCTCGGCTAATGCATTATTCTTTCAATAAGGCAGCTTCAATGTTAGGTTTGGGGACAGACAACATTGTTTTTATTGACAGTAATGATGACGGAAAATTAGACCTAAATTTGCTCAAAGAAAGAATCCGCGAATGTAGTAGAAATAAGCTATACATTCTGGCGCTTGTAGGCATCGCTGGAACAACAGAAACTGGTGAAATCGATCCTTTATTTGAACTGGGCGATATCGCGCAGGAATTCGGTATTCATTTTCATGTGGATGCTGCTTGGGGTGGTGCGACGATATTTTCCGAGAAGCATAAAGGAAAATTGAAGGGAATCAACAAAGCTGATTCGATAACTATTTGTGGGCATAAACAGTTATACCTACCTCAGGGTATTAGTGTTTGTCTGTTTAAAGATCCGCAGATGTTAAACTTTGCCGAGACCACAGCCCGTTACCAGGCTCAGCGAGATACATTTGACGTGGGACGATTCACGATTGAAGGGTCACGTTCGGCACTATCGTTATGCTTACACGGGGCACTTCATATTATCGGTAAAAGGGGATACGAGATTCTGATTGACAATGGCATAGAGAAAGCCCAATATTTTTCTAGACTGATTGAGCTATTGGAACCATTCGATCTCGTCATGGAACCAGGGTTGAATATCGTTAATTATCGATATATTCCTGAGAATTTAAGAGCGAAATCACAACAAAACTCCTTGAGTGACGATGACATCCAAAGAATTAATCAACTCAATACACAGATACAAAGAGAACAATTTGAACAAGGACTAACCTTTGTCTCTAAGAGCACTCTGATGGACACTGCCTATGGTAAAGACAAAGAAATCATTGTATTTCGGGCTGTTTTGTCTAATCCGAATACAACCGCTACAGATTTACAGAGTGTTCTTGAGGATCAACTGAGAATCGCCAATCAAATTGAAGCAAGAAGTCAAGGGAAACTTGATGGTATAAAAAATCTTCCCGTACAAAGAAGTGACTCAAGTGGTACAGAAACTGCTATCGTGAAAGAAGCGATACATTTGCAGTTGGCGGACGATCCAAAAGCAGATTTAGGAGAAGCTCTAGAAGACTATATGAAGAAAAATACGATTCCGATTGGAAAACCGATTTCAAACACACAAATTTACATACTGGACAAGTATGGCAATCTTTTACCACCAGGTGTTACGGGTGAGCTATATGTAGGAGGAGATGGACTAGCACAAGGGTATTTGAATCTGCCTGAGTTAACGCAGGAAAAGTTTATTCCCAACCCGTTTGCGAAGGAAATCGGGAAAAGTCAAAAGGCAGAAGAAGAAAGATTGTATAGGACTGGAGACCTAGCTCGCTGGCTGCCGGATGGCAATATCGAATTCCTCGGTCGCATTGACCATCAAGTAAAGATTCGCGGCTTCCGCATCGAACTCGGAGAAATTGAAGCCGTTCTCAACACCCACCCCCAAATCCAACAAGCTGTAGTCATTGCGACAGAAGACACTGCTGGTAACAAACGCTTAGTTACCTATATCGTTACTAGAGATGAATCACTCACCAGCAAGCAACTGCGTGAATTCCTCTTTTCAAAGCTACCCGAATACATGGTGCCTTCTGCCTTTGTCACCTTAGACACTCTCCCCCTAACACCTAACGGCAAAGTAGACAGAAAAGCACTGCCAGCACCAGATGGAGAAATCAGCCGAGAACATGAATACGTAGCACCCCGCACGGCAAGTGAAGAAATAATCGCCAACATCTTTGCTTCAGTTATAGGCGTACAAAAGGTAGGAATCCACGACAACTTCTTTGAATTGGGAGGACATTCTCTACTAGCCACTCAAATTATTTCTCGCATGCGCGAGGCGTTCCTGATGGAGTTGTCCCTACGCAGCCTGTTCGAGAAACCGACTGTGGCCGGTATATCTGAGCAAGTTGAAAATATACGTTTGACAACCCAAAAACAGCAAAGTTTTACAACTGCTGCTTTTGGTGTTCGAGAGGAGGGAATACTATGAAACCCATTGATGAATTCTTATCTTGCTTTCAAAGTCTAGACGTAAGGTTCTGGGTTGATGGTGAGCAGCTACATTATAATGCCCCTGAAGGAACGCTGACACCGACTCTGAAGTCTCAGCTACGAGAGCGCAAATCAGAAATAATCGAATTTTTGAAAAAAACTGATTTTGCCTCAAGTTTTAGTATTAAGCCAATTCTGCCTGTCCCAAGGGATACAGATTTACCCCTGTCCTTTGCCCAGCAGCGACTGTGGTTCCTCAACCAACTGGAAGGGTCAAGTGCCACTTACAACATACCAGGGGCAGTCCGCCTCAGTGGTAACTTGGATGTTAATGCCCTGCAACAAGCCTTATCAGAAATAGTACGCCGCCACGAAGTACTACGCACTAGCTTCCAAACTGTTAACGGCACACCCATACAGGTAATTCACTCAGAAGCCACCCTGAAGATAAATGTGGTGGACTTAGAGCCACTAGAAGTAACAGAACGAGAAACTGTCCTACACCAACAAGCACAACAAGAAGCCATTACCCCCTTTAACTTGGAGATAGCACCCTTAATTAGGTGCAGTTTGTTGCAGCTATCAGCAACAGAATCTGTAGTGTTACTGACAATGCACCATATTATCTCTGATGGTTGGTCGATGGGTGTATTTATCCAAGAACTGTCTAGTTTATATCAAGCTTTTGGTGCAGGAGAACCATCTCCCTTAGCCGAATTACCAATCCAGTATGCCGACTTTGCCATTTGGCAAAGACAGTGGTTGAGTGGAGAGGTACTAGAAGCTCAACTCAATTACTGGCTTTCTCAATTGCAGGGTGCGCCAGAATTGTTACAATTACCGACTGACCACCCTCGTCCAACTGTGCAAACTTACCGAGGGACGACTCACAGTTTTACTTTAAATACTGATTTAACCCAAAAGTTGCAAACCCTGTCTCGGGAGTCGGGGACAACTTTATTTATGACCCTGTTGGCGGCGTTTGCCACTTTACTCTATCGCTATAGCGGTCAATCAGATATTTTAATGGGTTCTCCTATAGCCAATCGCCACCGCCGTGAAATTGAATCTTTGATTGGCTTTTTTGTGAATACTTTGGTGTTGAGAACCCGTTTTGAAGATAATCCCAGGATCAAGGACTTACTGGCACAAGTTAGGGAAACCACACTCAAAGCCTACGAACATCAGGACGTGCCTTTTGAGCAAGTAGTAGAAGCCTTGCAACCCCAACGCTCCTTGAGTCATTCTCCTCTGTTTCAGGTGATGTTTATCTTGCAGAATGCACCGATGGGGGAAGTAGAGTTACCCGGTGTGACGTTGACTCCCTTAGAGCGGGAAAGCACAATTGCTCAGTTTGATTTAACCCTGTCAATGACTGAAACGACTCAGGGATTAGTGGGCGAATGGGAATACAATACTGACTTGTTTGATGGGTCAACCATTGAGCGCATGACAGCTCATTTTCAGAACTTGTTATCAGCCATTGTAGAAAATCCTCAACAAACTGTAGCTGAATTACCCTTGTTGAGTGAAGCAGAACGTCATCAGTTGTTGGTGAAGTGGAATGAGACCGAGAGTGAATATCCCTTAGAGAAATGTATTCATCAGTTATTTGAGAAGCAGGTAGAGAGAACACCGGATGCAGTAGCGGTAGTATTTGAAGAGCAACAGCTAACCTACCGAGAACTAAACGTCAGAGCCAATCAGCTAGCGCATCATTTGCAAAAGCTTGGCGTAAAACCAGAGGTACTGGTGGGAATCTGTGTAGAACGTTCCTTAGAGATGGTCGTGGGATTGCTAGGAATTCTCAAAGCAGGAGGAGCCTATCTGCCTGTAGACCCAGCCTATCCTCAAGAGCGTCAACGATTTCTTTTATCAGATTCACAGGTGTCGGTTCTGCTCACTCAGGAGGCTTTAGTCGCAAGGCTTCCCGATCTCAAATCGTCTGTGGTTTGCTTGGATGCAGACTGGACGTTGATTGCACAGGAAAGCCGCAAAAATCCAGTTAGCCACACTCGACCTGAGAACCTGGCTTATGCGATCTATACGTCTGGTTCCACCGGCAAACCCAAGGGAGTCATGATTCAACACCAGTCGTTGGTGAATTATACTCAGGCGGCGATGGCTGAATACGCGATTTCTTCTAGCGATCGCATTTTGCAATTTGCGTCCATCAGCTTCGATGCTGCTGCTGAAGAAATTTTTCCCTGTCTGGCACGAGGAGCAATGCTAGTCTTGCGAACCGACGAAATGTTGAGTTCCATCCCAGCATTTCTCCGATGTTGCGACGATTGGCAACTGACGGTACTCGACTTACCCACTGCATTCTGGCATCAAATGGTTGCTGAATTGCCAGCCCTGAATTTGACCTTACCGGATTGTGTGCGCTTGGTCATTATTGGCGGTGAAAAAGCGTTGCCAAAGCGACTCACTACCTGGCAGCAGCAGGTCGATCGAAGGGTACGCCTGGTCAATACCTACGGTCTTACAGAAGCAACCATCGTGACGACCGCTGTTGACTTGTCAGATCTTACAGATGTCGATATTTCAGGGCAAGAACTGCCCATCGGCAAAGCAATTAGCCATGCCAAGACTTACATCCTCGACCCATACTTACAGCCAGTGCCAGTAGGTGTTCCAGGAGAACTTTACATCGGAGGAGTTGGTGTCGCTAGAGGTTATTTAAACCGACCGGAACTCACAGCACTGGCGTTTATTCCCGATCCATTTAGTGAAACACCAGGAGCGCGTCTTTACAAAACGGGTGATCGCGTGCGTTACCGAACGGACGGAACAATTGAGTTTCTTGGTCGCCTCGATCGCCTGGTGAAAGTTCGGGGTTTCCGCATCGAACTCAGAGAAATCGAATCCTTCCTCAACACTCACTCCCAAATCCAACAAGCTGTAGTTATTGCCAGAGAAGATCTTCCTGGTAACAAACGTTTAGTTGCCTATATCGTTACTAGAGATGAATCACTCACTACTAAGCAACTGCGTGAATTTCTCTTTTTAAAGCTACCCGAATACATGGTGCCAAATGCCTTTGTCACCTTAGACACCTTACCCTTAACACCCAACGGCAAAGTAGACCGAAAAGCACTACCAGCACCCGATCTAACCAGATCTGAGGAGGAAGAAACTTTTGTAGCACCTCGTACTACTGTTGAGAAAGTCCTAGCTGAAATTTGGGCTAAGGTTCTCAGACTCGAAAAGATAGGAGTACACGATAATTTCTTTGACTTAGGTGGGGATTCCATCCTCAGTATCCAGATCGTCGCTAGAGCAAACCAGACTGGTCTGAATCTGACAATCAAGCAGATGTTTGAACACCAGACAATTGCCGAACTAGCAGCAGTGGCTGCCACGAACCGAGTTATTCAAGCTCAACAGGGGTTGGTGACAGGTAAAGTGCCTATAACTCCTATTCAGCACTGGTTCTTTGAGCAAAATCTTCCTGAGTCTCATCATTGGAATCAATCAATTTTACTGGAAGTTCGGCAAGCACTTGACCCGGCACTGTTGGAGCAGACAGTGCAGAAACTGCTCGAACACCACGATGCTCTGCGCCTGTGCTTTGTTCACCAGGAAACAGACTGGCAGCAGCTTGAGGTTAACCCTGATGAGTTAACGCCATTTACTCTGCTAGATTTGTCAACGGTTTCAGAGACAGAACGAGGGCTAGCCATATCGAAAGCTGCGACTGAACTACAAGCCAGCCTCAATCTATCCTCAGGACCACTGGTGCGGGTAGCCTACTTTAACTTAGGTGCCAACAAGCCTGACCGCTTGCTGTTGGTCATCCACCACCTAGCCGTTGATGGTGTCTCTTGGCGGATTTTGTTAGAAGACCTCCAGAGTGCCTACCAACAACTCAGTCAGGGCAAAGAGATTCAGTTGTCACCTAAAACAACCTCGTTCAAGTATTGGGCGGAAAGATTAAGGGAGTACGCCCAATCTGAAGCACTACAACAAGAGTTGGATTACTGGCTGAGGGAGTCTCGTCGGCAAATTGCCCACATCCCAGTAGACTTTCCTGAAGGCGATAATACTGTGGCTAAAGCGAGGAATGTGTCGGTAGCTCTGAGCAAGGAAGAAACTCAAGCATTGCTACAGGAAGTACCGGCAGCTTATCAGACTCAAATTAATGATGTACTGCTTACAGCGCTGGTACAAGCTTTTGCCCAGTGGACAGGGGTGTACTCACTGCTAATTGACCTTGAGGGTCACGGACGGGAGGAAATCTTTGATGATGTAGACCTATCACGTACTGTGGGCTGGTTCACTACTATCTTCCCCGTTTTGCTGGATATCGAGGAATCTGCTAGTCCGGGAGATGCTTTAAAGACGATTAAAGAACAGCTCAGAAGTATTCCAAATCGAGGAATTGGCTATGGCGTTTTACGCTATCTCAAGGGTGAGGAGACAACGTCTTGGCAGCATCAGCCTCAAGCTGAAATCGCGTTTAATTATCTGGGCCAGACTGACCAGGTATTCCAGGAGTCATCTCTGTTTGTACCAGCTCGAGAACCTAGCGGACAAGCACTTAGCTTGCGGGGAAGTCGCAGCCATCTATTAGATATTAACGGGATTGTTGCTGGAGGTCAGCTACGACTCGATTGGACTTACAGTGAGGCAATTCATCAGCGAGCTACGATTGAGAACCTGGCACAGAGTTTTATCGAAGCGTTGCGATCGCTTATCGCTCATTGCCAATCTCCAGAAGTTGGAGGCTATCCCCCTTCTAACTTCCAGACAACAAAAGTGCTCCAGAAAGACTTCGAGCAATCCATCAAGCGCGTCTCACGAAATGGCAAATTACCCCTGTCTTTTGCTCAGCAGCGGCTGTGGTTTCTAGAGCAACTAGACTCAGGTAGCTATAACGAACTAGACGCTGTAAGTCTAGTTGGTTTACTCAATGTAGCAGCACTGGAGCAGGCCTTCAACGAAATTGTGCGTCGTCATGAAGTCTTTCGCACTACATTTCCTGTTGTTGAGGGACAACCCATTCAGCGGATCGCCCCATCCTTAGATATTAGTTTGTCGGTAGTGAACTTGTGCCAGTTGCCAGAAGCTGAGCAGAAGAGTGAAGTCCAGCGGTTAGCCAATGAGTGGAGTCAAAAATTATTCGACTTAGCTCAAGACCCGTTGCTGAGAGTAAAGCTGCTAAAACTAAATGAGCAGGAACATGTGCTACTGTTCAGTACAAACCACATTATTTTTGATAGATGGTCTATGGGAGTGTTGATAACAGAACTGGCAACACTCTATGAGGCATTCTCTCAAGGTCAGCCCTCTCCGCTACCAGAGCTTCCCATCCAGTATACAGACTTTGCAGTCTGGCAGCGTCAGTGGCTACAAGGAGAAGTACTGGAAAACCAGCTTTCTTACTGGCGGCAACAACTGGCGGGTGCTCCCGCTACACTGAATTTACAGAAAATAGCAGACCCTCCCCCTCTAACTACCAGAAAACAGGAGTCTGTAGCTCAATCCTTCCTAATATCAACTCACCTGTCTCAACAACTCAAAACACTGAGTCGCAAACAAAGGGTAACCCTGTTTATGACTTTACTGGCAGCTTTTCAGACACTACTGTACCGCTACACCAATCAGGATGACATTATAGTTGGTACTGATGTTGCCGGTCGCCATCGAGCTGAAATAGAACCCCTAATAGGATTTTTTATCAACCTCCTGTTATTGCGCAGTGACTTGTCTGGTAACCCCACCTTCCGAGAACTACTAAAAAGAGTGCAGGAAGTCTGCTTAGGAGCTTATGCTCATCAAGATTTGCCTTTCGCCAAATTGGTAGAAAGTTTGCGTCCAGACCGGGCTACAAGTAAAACCCCCCTATTTCAGGTGTTATTTGTCCTCCAGAATACTCCTATGCCTGCTGTGGAGTTTTCAGGTCTGACTCTCACCTCAATAGAAGTCAATAGCGATAAAGCCAGATTTGATTTAGCTCTCTTTATGCAAGACACAGAGCAAGGAATCGTTGGCAATTGGAAATACCGCACTGACCTATTTGAAGCTGAGGCGATTACCCGTCTGTCAGCTCACTTTCAGACGCTGCTACACAGCATTGCCCAACACCCCGATACCAGAATTAATACCTTAGAAATGCTTAGTGAATCTGAAAAGCAGCAACAAATTGCTGAAACAAATCAGCGTGAAAAAGCGCAGTTCAAGAAATTCAAAACTATCAAGCCTAAGACTGTTAGCCTACCCCAAAAAGAGTTAATCAAAACAGATTATCTCCAGCCTGGACAAAACCTCCCTTATGTTATTCAACCCGATGGAGATGATATTGACCTAGCTGACTGGGCAACTAACAAACGCGAATTCATTGAAACTAATTTGCTGCAACACGGTGCAATTCTCTTCCGAGGATTCAATGTCAAGTCAGTACCTGAATTTGAAAAAGTAGCCAGTGCTATTTGTCCCAAGTTGTTTGGTGAGTATGGTGACTTACCTAGGGAAGGCATCAGTGGCAGAGTCTATGGTTCTACCCCTTATCCTTCTAACCAAGCCATTCTCTTCCATAACGAAAGTTCCCACATGCACCAGTGGCCCCTTAAAATTTGGTTTTTCTGCGTGCAGCCAGCGCACCAAGGTGGAGAAACTCCGATTGTTGACTGCCGCAAAGTCTATCAACGTCTCAATCCAAAACTACGAGAAAGATTCAAGCAAAAACAATTAATGTATGTCCGCAACTACATCGAAGGTCTAGATGTAAGTTGGCAAGATTTCTTTCACACCACTGACAAAATAGCTGTCGAAAATTATTGTCGTCAGTCTGGCATTGATTTCGAGTGGCTCTCAGGTAATAGCCTAAGAATCCGCAAAGTGCGACCAGCAATTTCTCAACATCCCAAAACAGGAGAGTCATTATTTTTTAATCAAGTGCAATTACACCATATATCATGCCTAGAGCCAGCTATTAAGGCATCTCTACTATCAACGCTTGGGGAAGAAAATCTACCGCGCAATGTCTATTACGGTGATGGTTCTCCCATTGAAGACTCAGTCATGGCAGAAATTGGAGAAGTTTATCAAGAAGCTAAAGTCAGCTTCCCTTGGCAGCAAGGAGACATATTGATGCTAGATAATATGTTAATTGCTCATGGGCGAAATCCCTACGTTGGTTCACGCAAAATTGTAGTGGCAATGGGAGAAATGATTTCTAGTAAAAACATTTAAAGGATTTGAACAAAAAATGCAAAATCAAACAATGCAAAATCAAACTATTCAAGGCTTTCGACTCTCCCCACAGCAAAAACATCTGTGGTCATTACAACACAATAATCTCGTTTACCGTGCCCAGTGTGTTCTTCGGATTGAAGGTAAACTCAAAACAGAAGTACTAGAAGACGCTTTACAGCAAGTCGTCAATCGCCATGAAATCCTTCGCACAACATTCTATCGGCAACCTGGGATAAAACTCCCTATTCAAGTCATACACAATAGCGGCATCCCATTATGGAATTACTTCAATCTGAGTGATTCAGATCCAAAGGAACAGCAAGCAAAAATTGAGGAACTGTTTCAGAAAGAAAAGTGCTTTATTTTCAATTTTGAGCAAGATTCTATTCTACGCTCATCCCTAATTAGCCTGTCAGCCACTCAACATATTTTGCTCATTACCCTGCCATCACTGTGTGCAGATAGCTGGACGCTAAAAAATCTGGTTAAAGAACTGAGTTACATCTACAGCAAAGGCTTGAAAAATGAGAAATTGACTGATGAACCAGTACAATATATTCAATTTTCTGAATGGCAGAATGAATTATTAGAAGAAGATGCCGAACTCGGAAAAGCGTACTGGCACAAGCAAAACTTAGGTTCACTTCCAGCGCTAACCCTTCCTTTTGAGCGCAAGCCTAGTGGAAAAACGGGATTTGAACCCGATGTTTATGCCCTGAGGATTGAGCCAGAAGTAGTGGCGAAGCTCGAAAAAATCGCCACTCTACACCAAACCACAGTTGCTGAATTCTTATTCGCCTGTTGGCAGACGCTAATTTGGCGAATTACAGGACAGTCAGAGATTATCGTCAGCACTGTCTTCAGTGGCAGAAAATATGAAGAATTGCAAGATGTACTAGGGCTGTCGGCAAAATGGTTGCCTGTCCATTGTTCTTTCCAGAAGGACTTTAAGTTTACTGAAGTCTTATTGCAAATCAGTGAACCTTTACGTAACCACGAAAAATGGCAAGAATATTTCCTCTGGGAAGATAGTACAGGATCAAAAGATAATCTTGTAAACTTGCCCATAAGTTTTGAATTTGAAGAAGGGTTTTATAAATATGATGCAGGTGAGGTTTCATTTTCAATTGAGAAGCAGTATGTCTGCTTTGAGCGATTCAAAGTAAAGCTCACCTGTATGCGTAGAGAAGAGTCCATTACAGCAGAGTTTCACTACGATCCTGAACTAATCGATGTAGAAAGTATAAAGTGTTTAGCGGGACAGTTTCAGACCTTGCTAGAAAATCTTTTAAAGAACCCAGACGCTAAAGTTAATGAGTTAGAAATTCTGAGCGATCGCCAACGACAACAACTGCTGGTCGAGTTCAACCAAACGCAGACTAATTATCCACAAGACAAGTGTATCCACCACCTCTTTGAAGCACAGGTAGAAAAAACCCCCAATAATATTGCTGTCTTATTTGAAGACCAACACTTGACTTATGCTAAACTCAACCAGCGTGCCAATCAACTAGCCCATTATCTACAAAATTTGGGTGTTGAATCAGAAGTGTTAGTGGGAATTTATTTAGAGCGAACCCTTGATATAATCATCGCCATACTCGGTATTCTCAAAGCAGGTGGAGCCTACTTACCCCTAGATACAGCTTTGCCGAAAGAAGGTTTAGCTTTCCGGTTGCAAGATGCTCAGACACCAATATTGTTGACACAACAGTCGCTAGTCGAGAAGCTGCCTGAGAACTCAGCGAAGGTAGTATACTTGGACACAGACTCAGACGTTATTGCTCAGGAAAGTTCCGAGAATCCGACCAGCAAGGTGACAGGTGAAAATTTAGTCTATGTGTTGTTTACCTCTGGTTCTACAGGTAAACCTAAAGCAGTCGCGATCGAGCATCGGCAACTTCTCAACTACCTCTACAGCATCCAAGGCGTACTCAGTTTGCCAGCAGGCTCCAGCTTTGCTCATGTTTCTACCTTTGCCGCTGATTTAGGTAACACTGTTATCTACCCTTCCCTCTGTAGTGGAGGGTGTCTGCATGTGGTTTCTTCTGAGCGAGTTGCCGATCCCCAAGCTCTAGCCGATTACTTCCAGCGCCATCCTATTGACTGTCTCAAAATTACTCCCTCCCACCTTGCTGTCCTTTTGGCAAACTCGTCATCTAGGTCTATTCTGCCCCGTCAGCGATTAGTTCTTGGAGGGGAAGTGGCTAGTTGGGATTTGATCGAGCAGACACAACAGCACAATCCAGACTGCCAGATTATCAATCATTACGGTCCAACAGAAGCGACTGTCGGTGTGACGACTTTTGAGGTTGAGAGCAACTCAACGGGTTTAGAATCAGCTACAGTGCCGATTGGGCGTCCCATTGCTAATACGCAAATCTACCTCCTAGATGCCGAGGGGCAGCCCGTCCCCATTGGAGTAGCAGGAGAACTGCATATTGGTGGTGCTGGGTTATCAAGAGGCTACCTCAACAGCCCCGAACTAACCCAAGAAAAATTCATCCCCAACCCCTTCTCGAACTCCAAATCAGAACGCCTTTACAAAACGGGCGACCTAGCCCGCTACTTGAGTGATGGTAACATCGAATTCCTCGATCGCATTGACCATCAAGTGAAGATTCGCGGCTTCCGCATCGAACTCGGAGAAATTGAAGCCGTCCTGAACACCCACTCCCAAATCCAACAAGCTGTAGTTATCGCAACAGAGGACATTGCTGGTAACAAACGCTTAGTTGCCTATATAGTTACCAGAGATGAATCACTCACTAACAACCAACTGCGTGAATTCCTCTTTTCAAAGCTACCAGAATACATGGTGCCTTCTGCCTTTGTCACCTTAGACATCCTACCCTTAACACCTAACGGCAAAGTAGATAGAAAAGCCTTACCAGCACCAGATGAAGAAATTAGCCGAGAACGTGAATACGTGGCACCACGCACGCCAGGTGAAGAAATAATCGCCAACATCTTTGCTTCCGTTCTCGGTGTGCAAAAGGTAGGAATCCACGACAACTTCTTTGAATTGGGAGGACATTCTCTACTAGCCACCCAAGTTATTTCTCACTTGCGCGAAGCATTCCAGATGGAGTTGCCCCTACGCAGTCTGTTCGAGAAACCGACTGTGGCGCTTTTGAGCCATCGCATTGAAACAATGCGTTTAGCTCTCGCCCAAGTTTCTCACCCTTCCGTTGCTGAAGGAAAAGGTCGAAAGGAAATAGAGTTATGAAAACAATTGATGAATTTCTATCTTACCTTTATAGTCTGGATGTCAAGCTTTGGGTTGAAAGCGTTAGCGGAGCGCCTCTGAAAGAGGTTCGCCTGCGTTGTAATGCTCCTGAGGAGGTGTTAACACCAGACCTCAGCGCTCAGATCTCCGATCGCAAAGCCGAAATTATTGCATTTCTCAACCAGGCTAATCTTGCCTCAAACACTACGTCTCAGGCTATTCAACCTGTTTCGAGAGAGGGGAACCTCCCCCTATCCTTTGCCCAACAGCGGTTATGGTTTCTCGACCAAATGGAACCCGGCAACCCCCTTTACAACATTCCTAGGGCTGTGCGTCTCGAGGGTTCGCTCAATGTAGCCGCCTTGGAGCAGAGTTTTAATGAAATCGTGCGCCGCCATGAAGCCTTACGCACTACCTTTAAGACGGTAGACGGTCAGCCAGTTCAGGTGATTGCCCCGACCCCAAGGTTGACGCTGCCTATACTAGACTGGCGGCAGCTAAGGGACGACGAGCGAGAAGCTGAAGTTTTGCGATTGGCTGATGAGGAGCGAGAGCGACCTTTCGATTTAGACAAGGATCCACTTCTACGAATTACTCTAGTACGCTTAGATGAAGCCGAATATGTGGCGCTGTTGACGATGCACCACATCGTCTCCGATGCTTGGTCTACAGGTATTCTCATTCGAGAACTGAGTACGCTCTACGAAGCCTTTTCCACGGGGCAGCCGTCCCCACTGCCGGAGTTGCCCATCCAGTATGCTGACTTTGCTGCTTGGCAGCGCCAGTGGCTTCAGGGAGAGGTACTCGATAACCAACTAAGCTACTGGCGGCAGCAACTCAAAGGTGCCCCCCCGATCTTGGAACTTCCCACAGACAGAACCCGACCAGCAGTTCAAACCTTCCGGGGTACAACGCAATCTTTCATAATACCTCAGGCTTTGACTGAAGCTCTTAAAGATTTGAGTAAGCGGGAGGATGTCACCCTCTTCATGACCCTGCTGGCAGCATTCAATACGTTGCTCTACCGTTATACAGGGCAGGAAGATATTCTGGTGGGTTCGCCCATTGCTAACCGAAATCGGCGCGAAATTGATGGACTGATTGGGTTCTTTGTCAATACCCTGGTCATGCGTACCCACCTTGGAGATAGTCCCAGTTTCCGGGAGCTTTTGAGCCGAGTGCGTAACGTCGCGCTGGAAGCCTATGCTCACCAGGACTTGCCCTTTGAGCGCCTTGTCAATGAACTGCAACTAGAGCGGGATCTGAGCCACACGCCGCTGCTCCAGGTGATGTTCGAGTTCGGCAACACGCCAGTATCGGCTTTAGAGTTACCCGGTCTGACCCTGAGTCTTTTGGAAACGGACAGCAGTACGGCAAAGTTTGATTTGACCCTGTCGATGAGGGAAACCAAGCAGGGGCTGATTGGGAGCCTAGAGTACAATACCGATTTATTCGACGCAGGTACGATCGCTAGAATGCTAGGACATTTCCAGACCTTATTGGCAAGCATTCTCTCCAATTCTGACCAGCGTCTGCAAGACTTACAGCTCCTAACAGAAGCTGAAAAACAACAATTGCTAGTGGAATGGAATGACACTGGGGCGGATTATCCCCAGAATCAATGCATTCATCAGTTGTTTGAAGCTCAAGTGGAGAAGACACCGGATGCAGTAGCGGTAGTCTTTGAAGAGCAACAGTTGACCTACCGAGAACTGAACGTCAGGGCGAATCAACTCGCACACCACCTACAAAAACTGGGGGTGGAACCAGAGGTACTGGTGGGAATCTGTGTAGAGCGCTCCTTGGAAATGGTCGTCGGTATCTTGGGTATTCTCAAGGCAGGTGGTGCGTATGTGCCACTCGAACCGAGTTGGCCAATGGAACGACTCCGGCAAATTTTATCACCTATTGAGGTTCGCTATATTATTACCCAATACTGGCAACTGCCGACTGTGCGCGAACTTCAATGGAAACTCCCCAGACTAACAGACATAATTTGTCTGGATATCAGTACGCCGAAACCACCGCCAGAACCCCTTGAAGCCAATGTAGTTCGATCGCTTTGGGATCGTATCGCAGAACAAGCTGTTGATGATATTACTGCCGGCGGCTTCGTTAGCAGTTATACGGGAGTTCCTTTCTCTGAAACAGAAGTTAACGAATACAAGAACCACGTAGTCAAACTAGCACAGCCATACCTAGAGCCAGGTAAGCGAGTTCTAGAAATTGGATGTGGTTCTGGACTTATCATGTTTGCGATCGCTCCCCATGTCTCTCACTACATCGGAGTTGACCCCTCAGAAGTTACCCAGACACGCAACCTTCAAAAAGCTCAAAAACAGGGTTATTCTAATATCGAACTGCGAACAGGATTCGCCCACGAAATTACCGCTTTTGCATCCGATTCTTTCGATCTAATTATTCTGGCAAGCACCGTTCAATTTTTTCCTGGAGTTATCTATTTAAGTCAAGTATTAGAAACCGCCCTTAAATTATTAAATCCAGAGGGAATAATTTTGATTGCTGATGTCATGGATGCACGGCAGAAAAAGGAATTCCAAAAATCCCTAGAAGATTTTAAAAATCAACATCACCAAGATGTTGGTATCAAGACCAAAATTCAATTAGACAGTGAACTCTATCTCGATGAAGCTTTCTTTTCTTATTTAAGAGAAGAATTAGACCAAATTTCCGAAATTTCAATACTTCATCGAGAAGATAAATTTGAAAATGAACTGCAATACCGATATGACGTTATTATCAAAAAGTCCCGTTTACAGAGTCAATCAATCAAGTCTTTCAGTCCAGAAAAACAGAAGAAAATAATTTGGACAAATTGGCATTTAAACCAAAGGCAAAAGAGTAATCCACCTGGTACAATAATTTCAGATAACCTGGCTTATATAATTCATACCTCTGGCTCGACTGGGAAACCAAAAGGGGTTGCTGTCTGCCATAAGTCCGTAGTTAATCTAATTGATTGGGTGAATAAGGCGTACCAAATACAAGCAAGCGATCGCATCCTCTTCATTACTTCACTATGTTTCGATTTGTCGGTGTACGATATTTTTGGTCTGTTGGCAGCGGGAGGTTCTATCCGAGTTGCCTCTGAATCCGAAATTCACGATCCAGAACAGTTGGTGCATATACTCGGTCATGAACCAATCACCTTCTGGGATTCTGCTCCAGCAGCACTTCAGCAACTAGTACCTTTTTTGCCTTCGGCAAGTTCTATTGACCGACAAAATCAACTCAGATTGGTCTTTTTAAGTGGTGATTGGATACCCACAACACTGCCAGATTCAATCAGAACGACATACCCTGGCGTTCAAGTAATCGCTCTTGGTGGAGCGACCGAAGCAACGGTTTGGTCTAATCACTATTCTATTGGTGAGGTGGATCCAAGCTGGGTGAGCATTCCCTACGGTAAACCCATCCAGAACAGCCAATATTACATTCTTGACTCTCAATTTAACCTCTGTCCAATTGGTATTCCTGGAAATCTTTACATTGGTGGAGAATGTTTAGCTTGCGGTTACTTCAACAATCCGGTTCAAACTGCCGAAAAGTTCATTCCCAATCCCTACTCTTTAGAGTGCAGCAGCAAATTAGGATCGCGTCTTTATCAGACTGGGGATTTAGCTCGTTATCAAGCGGATGGCAATATTGAGTTTCTCGGACGTATCGACCACCAAGTCAAAATTCGCGGCTTCCGCATTGAATGTGGAGAAATTGAGGCTGTATTGAGCCGACACCCAGAAGTGCAGCAGGCTACAGTGATAGCGCGAGAGGATATACCTGGCAACAAACAGTTAGTAGCCTATGTCGTTCCCCGACAGCAATCTGCTCCTTCTATTAGACAACTGCGCCTCTTTCTCAAAGAAAATCTGCCCAATTACATGATGCCTGAAGCTTTGGTGTTACTGGAAGAAATACCTTTAACACCTAACGGCAAGGTAGACCGTAAAGCACTGCCAGAACCTGACAGGACTGGGGTTCACCTAGAAACAATCTACATACCACCACGTACACCAATTGAAACTTCACTAGCAAAGATTTGGAGGGAGGTACTTAGAGTTGAACGAGTAGGGATTCATGACAACTTCTTTGATTTGGGCGGACATTCCTTGCTGGTTACTCAACTCCTGATCAGGGTGCGAGAAACATTCAAAGTAGAACTCCCCTTACAAACTCTTTTTGAACTACCTATTTTAGCAGATTTAGCTGAAAAAATTGAGATAGCTTGCCAGACAAAAACTCATAGTATTGAACCTAATGCTCTTCTAGATCTCAAGAACGAAATTTTTCTTGACCCCGCAATCCGTCCTGAATCTATCTTGATTCGTCATACCCCACAACCTGCTTGTATTTTTCTAACTGGATCTACAGGCTTTGTCGGTGCTTTTTTACTCAATGAACTACTCCAGCAAACCCAAGCAGATATATGGTGCTTAGTTCGTTCTCCTAACCGGAAAGAGGGTAAAAATAGAATCCAGAGTAGTCTTGAATCTTACTTACTTTGGGATGAATCTTTAAGCACCAGAATCATTCCGGTTGTTGGTGATTTGTCTCGACCGCTTTTGGGACTTTCGGAGGAGGAATTCCAAGCGCTCTCTCGTAAAGTCGATGTTATTTACCATAATGGTGCATGGGTACATCATACTTCCCCCTACTCCACTCTCAAGGCAGCTAATGTGTTAGGAACTCAGGAAGTTTTGAGATTAGCTAGTCAAATCAAAGTGAAGCCCGTACATTTTATTTCAACTACCAGTGTATTCTCCTCGGTTGCAGGTGCTGACATTCAAGTTGTTCGAGAGCAAGATTCTCTAGAGGATCGACGAGTACCATCAGGCGGTTATTCTCAGAGTAAATGGGTTGCAGAAAAGTTAGTAAAAATTGCACAGGATCGAGGACTGCCTGTTTGTATTTACAGATTAGGACGTGTATCCGGACATAGTAAAACTGGTGTTTTCAACCCAAATGACCGTCTATATAGGCTGATAATCGGTTGTATTCAACTTGGTTATGTACCTGATGAAGACACGATCGAAGACATGACTCCTATAGATTATGTTAGCAGGGCAATAATCCATTTATCGAAGCAAGAAACTTCTCTCGGAAAAGCGTTTCATCTCGTAAACTACCAACCTTTTCATTCAAAAATGTTGCTGAATATACTTTCCAAAATGGGTTATTCAATTCAACCATTATCTTATAAGGACTGGCGCTCTCAGTTAGTTCAACTTGCTAAGTTTTCTCCCGAACATGTTTTGTCTTCACTGTTGCCATTTTTCCCAGAAATAAGTTCTCAAGATCGAGGACATAATCCCACACCAATGAAATTTGATTGCCAAAATACTCAAGAGGGTTTGAAAGGTACATCTATTGAATGTCCTCCCGTAAATGAGAAGTTACTTCATACTTATCTGACCTATCTAATTGATCGGGGTTTTGTCTAATTTAATACCAACTCAAAAAATTAACTAGCATCAGTTTCATGAACATCGAAAAAACAGAATCACAACAAAAATACTTACAAATTTTAATTGAACGCTATACCAAGCGGACAAAATCCTCAAAAGAGCTTACCCAACTTTATCGTTCAGTTCTAGCAGATCGTCGGGTTTCAGAAGGGTTTAATTTGCCTCTCAAGGAGATGTGCTATCCGATTGTTGGGAGGCGTTCTCTCGGTTCTCGAATTTGGGATGTAGACGGTAACGAATATGTAGACCTAATCATGGGGTTGGGAATAAACCTATTCGGTCATAATCCACCGTTCTTGAGAGAAGCACTGCAAGAACAATTGGAAAAGGGAATACAAATTGGTCCGCAGGCGGAGTTGGCTGGAGAAGTTGCCGAGTTAATCGGTGAACTGACAGGAATGGAGCGTGTGGCTTTGAGTAATACAGGCACAGAGGCGATGATGGCAGCAATCCGTTTAGCCCGAGCCACAACAGGTCGCAATAAAATTGCCATGTTTTCAGGCTCCTATCACGGTCATTTTGATGCAGTACTCGTTAAAAAACAGACAGTCAACGGACATCCACAGGTAGTTCCTGTTGCTCCAGGGATACCGACTAGTATTCTTGAAGATGTGTTGGTTTTAGATTATGGAAATCCTCATGCACTGGATATTATCAAAGATTACCAGCAAGATTTAGCCGCTGTTCTGGTTGAACCTGTACAGAGTAGCCGACCTAACTTGCAACCTAAAGTATTTCTCCAGCAACTGAGGCAATTAACTAAAGAATTAGGGATAGCTTTAATCTTTGATGAAATGATTACTGGTTTCCGCATCCATCCCGGCGGAGCACAAGCTTGGTTTGGCGTTGAAGCAGACATCGCTGCCTATGGCAAGGTTGTTGGTGGCGGTATACCCATTGGCATAATTGCTGGCAAAGCTATCTATATGGACAGAATTGACGGTGGTCTGTGGAATTATGGTGATACATCTTCACCCCAGGTAGAAAAAACAATGTTTGCAGGTACTTACTGTAAACATCCACTAGCTATGGCAGCAGCCAATGCCGTACTCAAATATTTGAAGGTTCAAGGGCCAGCTCTACAGCAGCAATTAAATCAACGAACGTCTGAATTTGTCCAAACACTGAATACTTACTTTGAAGCAGAAAAAATGCCTATCCGATTAGTAAATTTTGGCTCGATATTCAGTCCATTTTCCTCAAGTAATTCCGCTCATTCAGAAAATTCAGATTCCTCGATGGGTATGAATTTGTTATCTTATCATTTGCTCGATAGAGGAGTTCTGCTCCGAGTTGGAGGAGGAGCAAGCTTTTTATCGACTGCCCATACAGATGAAGATATTAGCAATATTATTAACGCAGTCAAAGATAGTGTAAAAGAACTGCAAGAAGGAGGTTTTTTGTAAATTCATTCTGTCAATTTGTTCGATCTATCTCATGTCGTTATAAGGAGAGACAAGAAAACGTTATGTTTTTAGATATTACCGCTTCTGACTATGATAACTTTGGTCAGATATACAACGACTCATGGGGACTACCATACTGTCAAAAAATTCTCCCAATTTTGGAAGAATTACTACTACAGCATCTCTCTCCAAGAGCGCATATTCTTGACTTAGGTTGTGGAACAGGTCAAGTCGTACAACAACTACTAATCAAGGGATATCAAGTTACTGGATTGGATGCGTCTGAGGGGATGTTGCGTTATGCTCGCCAAAATGCACCCGATGGTCAATTTATTCTAGGTGATGCACGACTCTTGAAGTTGCCGACGACCTTCGATGCCGTTGTTTCAACCAATGCTGTCTTAAACCATTTCTTAAACCTTGAGGAACTGACAGGTATTTTCCACAATGTTTACGAGACCCTGAAGGAAGAAGGTCTGTTTGTCTTTGATATGGATATGGAAGAATACTATCAGTCGCAGCGATGGCAAGGTGCTGTTGTTCAAGGTGATATCAGAGACGAATATGCTTGGGCTTTTAGGGGGAATTATAGCCCAGAAAATAAAATCGGTCAGTACCAAATGACGTTATTCCAATTAGTTGAAAAAACTTGGCGGCGTTCAGACAGTAGTTGGAAAGTAAAGGCATACACTAGAGAAGAAATTCAGTTAGCTCTGAAAAGTGCGGGTTTTGTAGAAATTAGTATTGGCAAGACCAACAGTAAACTTGAGACGCCTCTAAATGCTGGCACTATCTTTTTTGTAGCCCGTAAATCCTCGAAAAAATAGGTAGGGGGAATCCTAAGTAAGGTTGAGACCTAAACCGATCGTTTGCATTGATTCTTTGTTTGATTCAGTTAATTCAAGGAGTAATCTTTAATGTCTTCAGTAAATCTTTATCCCAACTATGATCCTTTTGCTCGCATGTACAATGAATCTTGGGGACCACATTCATGTCAAACTAAGCTGCCACAGGTAGAAAAGTTGTTGATACAGCATCATCTTCCTAAAGGAGCACATATTCTCGACCTGTGTTGTGGTACGGGGCAAGCGGTACAACAGTTAGTACTTAAAGGATATCAAGTAACTGGACTGGATAGTTCTGAAGGAATGTTGTACTATGCTCGCAAAAATGCACCCACTGCTGAATTTATCCTAGGTGATGCACGTTTCTTTGAGCTACCAACTACCTACCATGCAGTTGTTTCGACCAATATTGGTCTTAACCACATCATGAGTATAGAGGAACTAAAAGCCGTTTTCAAAAAAGTCTATGACGCACTACAAAATAATGGCTTGTTCGTATTCGATCTAATTTTTAAAGGAAAGTTTAAGTCCTACGGATCTGACACTTTCCTAACTGACGGTGAGGTCAAAGATGATTATGCTTGGGCTTGTCGCGAGAGCTACGATCCAAAAGAAAAAATTAACCCGAATATAATGACTATTTTTGAGTTGATCGAGGAGCAATGGCAGCGTTCAGATATTACTTGGATCTACAAAGCTTATACCGAGGATGAAGTTAAGTCTACATTGGATAATGTAGGTTTTACAGGAGTTACTCTCTACGATCGCGAAGGTAATTTAGCAAAACCTGAAGGGAATAGCTATGGAATCTTTGTGGGTCGTAAACAGATTGATCGCTAGAATGAAGCTTTAAGGAGAAAACGATGAGTCAAGACGAAGACACCACAATTTACAGAGTTGTAGTCAATCAGGAAGAGCAATATTCTATCTGGCTAGCTAACCGGGAAATTCCCCTAGGCTGGCGAGATGTAGAAAAAAGTGGTCTTAAACAAGAATGCCTTGCATACATCAAGGAAGTATGGACAGATATGCGACCACTGAGTTTAAGAAAGAAAATGGTAGAGTCTGCTAGGGAATAGGGAATTCGGCATCTAACATGCATAAATCACGGTGTCTCGCGACATCTCCGGACTGCCACAATTACTGCAACTCAGTGCAGGTTTCTCGTAAATCATCAAACTTGCCTCGTGCCTCTACCTGACCACCTCTGAGTACAATAATTTGGTCGGCACGGCGTTTGCCGTTTCAATTTTTCGGCTCTTTGAACTTCAGTAAGAAGGAACGTATCGCTCAGAGTAAAAGCAATAGAAAATAAATTTTTGACTTTTTCCAAAAATTAACAAGAAATGGGTTGGTTTTGTGGTAAAAAAGAGCGGTCTATGTTTATTCCAATCAACCGCTCAATCAATAATGCTACCCAAATTCTATCACAGTTGCCTTAAGAATTATCTAAGTGAGTCTCAACTTCTCACCCTAGA
>NZ_JAVJTO010000059.1:0-64060 GCF_040220235.1 Coleofasciculus sp. B1-GNL1-01 | reverse complement strand
TAAATAGACCAGACCCCCAACTGGAAACGGGAAAGGGTTCCACTAATTATCGGAGGCACACTAGGAGCCGAATGCTTGGAAACTTGCTCGTTCGGTTTTGAATGGGAGCTGAGAAAGATAAATCTTTCCTTCGACCCTATGAAACATTTAGGATTACGTAATACGCCTATAAGAATCCCTGGTCGAAATCCTCTATAATCCCTATCAGGGATTGAAACAAATTGCTTAAATCAAAGGGGTTCGTTGATGTTAGTCGAAATCCTCTATAATCCCTATCAGGGATTGAAACTTGTCAATACAGCAAAGACTACATCCCCCAGCTAGGTCGAAATCCTCTATAATCCCTATCAGGGATTGAAACTTAGCCAGTGCAAAGACGCTGATTCATGATCCATGTCGAAATCCTCTATAATCCCTATCAGGGATTGAAACAAAAATCAATTCAAAGTGTCTATTCGGTGCATACCTCCGCAAGTCAAAATCCTCTAAGTATTCGGACAAAAGAAAACGGCACTGTACTAAGTTTTGTAAACAAGCCTCAAACCCTTACAAAGGACGAATGACAAATGACGAATGACGATCTCCACCGCTCTTCTTTTATTGTGTCCACCTACTTATAATCCCTATCAGGGATTGAAACTATGCCCCATAGCCTAATTCTAAACCTGCTTCCCCAATCGCCAATTCCGCCACAGTTTCTCAGTGGACGCCATTTACACGCCCTATTTCTTAACCTAGTCAGTTCTGTCGATAGAAACCTAGGCGATTATCTCCACGAAGCCAAATCCGATAAAGCCTTTACCCTGAGTCCCCTACAAATTCAGCATCGCAGTGATTCAGCATCGGCTAATCTGTACTGGCAACATCATAAACCAATTCCCACAGGAACTCCCTGTTGGTGGCGAATTTCCCTACTCGATGATACTTTATTCAGTCAATTAACCCACCTGTGGTTAAATCTGAATCCCGAACACCCCTGGCATTTAGGTCCAGCCAACTTACAGATTACCAGTATTCTGGGAACACCCCAACCAGGAATACCGGGATGTTGGGCAAATGCTCTCAGTTATCAACAATTATATGACCAAGCCTCGACGCGCGATCGCACTCTGAATTTTGCCTTTTCTACCCCCACCGCATTTCGTCAGAGTAAATATGATTGTGCCTTACCCACAAGGGAATTAGTCTTCAATAGTTTAATTAAGCGCTGGAATCAATACAGTGGCATAGAATTCCCGAAAACATTAGTCGAGCTTATGTTTCCCAGTTTCTTTGAAATTCACACCGAATTAGTTGCCGATTCTCGCAGTAAATTTATTGGCTGTGTTGGCGCACTCAATTTTCGGATTATGGGGAAACCTGAAGCAGAAGCGATTCAGCAAATTAATGCTTTAGCCGATTTTGCCCTCTATTCTGGCGTCGGGCGGAAAACCACGATGGGAATGGGGATGGTGCGACGGATGAATTCGTAGGGGCTTGGTTCCCAAGCCCTACCACCGTTAAACCTTTGGATAAAAAAGGTATTCTGTAGGGGCGGGTTTGACTGTTAACCGATGCCACAATTCCCTTAAATCAATAAACCCGCCCCGATTAACACAAGTCAAGAAATACCACTTTTCAAGGGCTAAAGTTCCCTAACTACGAACTCAACCCATCCAACTCCCGGTAATCCGGTAACGTCGTATCAATCGCCACTCCATCACGAATCACCACGCGATCGCACTGCGGACGTGATAACAATTCACTATAACTACGTCCCTTAAACCAAACCAGATTCGCCGCCAACCCCACACCAATTCGCCCCACATCCGCCAACCCCATCAAATCCGCCGCCGTTTTCGTCACCATCGCCGGAGACTCCTCATACACCCCATCCAAATGGGCAACTCTCACCCCTTGATTAAACACCTCCAACACATCATGATCCCCAAACCCAAAAAACGGATCACGGCAATTATCACTCGCCAACGTCACCGGAATTCCAGACTCCTGTAACTCTTGAATCACCGTCACCCCCCGCCAACGCGGTGTTCTCCCCAACGTCCGATCCTGTAAAAATAGATTCGATAACGGTAAACTCACCACCCCAATCCCCGCCTCCTTCACCAGCGCCAAGGTTTCCGCCACCACCTCCGGCGACTGTACCGCCAAACTACAACAATGTCCACAAACCACCTGTCGCCCAAACTGAAACCGCAGCGCCGCCTCCGCCACCTTCCTCAAACAAATCGACTCCGGATTATCATTCTCATCCGTATGAAAATCCAGCGCCAAATCCCGTTCCTGCGCCAGCCGAAACACCCGATTCAACTGCGCCTCAATATCCGGATTCATATACGCCACCCCCCCCAAAACTCCCCCCACTTCCGCCACCAAATCCGCCAACTTCACCCCTTCCGGCGTCAAATAATAATCCAGCGACACCAAAGAAACCGCCTGTAACACCAATCGATTCGCCCATTCCTGCTGTAACTGCTGAAACACGCCAAAACTAATCCGCGCCTGTTCCCCAAACGCATCAATATGGGTGCGAATCGCCTGAGTACCATGGGCATAACTACACCTCAACCCAAACGCCATGCGGCGATAAACATCCTCCGCTTGCCAATACTGTAAACTATCCTGTTTTACCCTCTCCAACGCCAGATCAAACGTCCCCTCCGGATTCGGCGTGCGTTGCCAAATATGCCCCTTATCCAGATGAGTATGCACATCCACAAACCCCGCCCAAACCTGTCCCCCCTGCAGATCCACCACCGCCGTATCTGCGATCGACTGAGAATTCGCCCGCACAACTTGCGCCACCTTTCCCCCAGCCACCTGAATATCCACCAAACACAATCCCTCAGAGGTTCGACTCTCCAAAATCGATCTATCCTCAACCTGTAACATTGAGATTGGCACACGGGCATTTTTCAGCCAATAGCATGGTTTTGATGGAATCACACTCATCAACTTTCCCCCTCAAAGCACCTAAAATATTATATCCTCGTCCGTAGTTTGTAGTAAGGGCTTTAGCCTATCCAATGATCAGAACATCAACACCACCTTATCAATAAAACCCATCCCTACAGAAAAAGGGCAGATTTTATTGCTCAGTTATTGGTTAACATAAAGCAGGTTTCGTTATTCATTTTGATAAAATACAGCATATTTCCTGGTTCAATTATCGGTAATGTAGGACGGGTTTCGTTGTTCATTTGTTGGCAAAATATAGCATATTTCCTGGTTCAGTTATCGGTGATGCAGGACGAGTTTCGTTGTTTATTTATTGGTAAAATATGACATATTTCCTGGTTTAGTTATCGGTGATGCAGGGCGGGTTTCGTTGTTCAGTTAGTTCTAACTAGCCAAATTTAGTCCCTAAACCCGCCCCTACAATTCTAATCCACCAATTAAGGTGTGCCACACCACTACAATTATTCCCAAACCCATCTACCGATTCCCCATGACGACCAAAAACCCCCTAATCCTTTGGATATCACTCAGCCTAAACCTACTCTTTATCATCCTCTTCAGTATCCTAATCATTCGCAGAGGCGGCATCCCCTACCTCGTCAGCAAACTCCCCTTTAATCAACAAATCGAACAAACCGTAACCATAGCCCGTCGTCGCAACACCTATCAATCCACCTATCACCAAATGCGAAAACAAATGTTTGAGCAAATGCCAAACTCCGAAACCGAAATTATCTTCATTGGTGATAGTCTCACCGATCAAGGCGAATGGGCAGAACTCCTCGGAAACGCCAATATCCGCAATCGCGGCATCTCTGGAGACACCACCGACGGCGTTCTCAATCGCCTCAATGAAATCACCGCATCCCAACCCCAAAAACTCTTTCTAATGATTGGTGCAAACGACCTCTGGAATGAAAAGAAACCCGCCAGCGAAATCGCCGCAAACTATCGCCTCATCCTGGAACAAATTAAACGCCAAACCCCAGAAACCCAAGTCTTTATTCAAAGCCTCTTACCCATGAACACCATCAACTATTCCATTACAGTCAACAACTCTGAGATTATCGCCGTCAATCGCCACCTGCAAAACCTAGCCAGTGAATTTTCCTATACCTACATTGATTTACATCAACAATTTACCAACGAACAGAAACAACTTGACCCCGTATATACCATTGACGGCGTGCATTTAAACGGCAAAGGATACCTCAACTGGGCGAAAACTGTTTCACCCTACGTCAACCAATAAGTACCTGAATAGAGAGATACTCCTAAATGAACAACCAAGCCACCCTCTATTTCTTTTGTGGAAAAATGGCAGCCGGAAAATCAACCTTAGCCAAACAGCTAGCCAATGATCATAATGCCATTCTGCTAGTTGAAGATGACCTACTCTGCCAACTCTATCCCGAAGAAATTATTGATATTCCCAGTTACGTTAAATATTCTTGGCGTCTCAAAAATGCCATTGCTAATCACATTTGTACGCTTTTATTAAATGGAATCTCAGTTGTTCTCGATTTTCCCGCCAATACCCAAAATCAACGTCAGTGGTTCCGTCAGCTTATCGAGAGAACTAATGTTGCTCATGAACTTCATTTTATCGATGCAACTAACAATCTGTGTAAACAACAGCTAAAGAAACGCAGCCAGAATAAACCAGACGGAGCCGCATTTACCAGCGATGCAGAATTTGAGGCGATAACAAAATACTTTCAGCCTCCAAAAGATACAGAACGATTCAATATTATTAGGTATGAACGTAGCTAATTATTACATCCAGTCAATTGAAATATTTAAGCAGAGCCGTTGCTTCAAAACCCTATTTGATAGAGTAAACCCCCAAAAGATAGATATCCGTCTCTTTTCTCTCCAACTTACGCATCAGAGCAAACATCTATCCTTCGAGTCATGATTTCATTACCTTTTAATTTCTAAGCTAAAAGATAGGTTTAATTCCAGAAAAAATTAATCCGTTGCTGAATTAACAAAGGTTTATATGCGAATTTCCACACCCAAACTCCTAACAGGTACAATGTTAAGTGCCGTACTTTGTGCTGTTGCCGGAACCTCCGCGATCGCACGTCCCCTGGGCGAAGGTTCACTCAATCCCAATACTCCTAATACAACAGAAGCTGAACCCGTGCAACCCAAACATGGGGAAGTTGTCAGCCGCGCCTCTAACTTTGCCACGATTGAGATGGACAATGGTGAACGCCAAACCATTCCCGTCGCCCGTTGGAAACTGGGTCGATTAGAAGCTGGAACCGACGTGTGGGTGGCTTATGGTCGAATTGTCGCCATTGATTCTCAAGATAAACGCCTCAAAGGTCATATCGTAGCCGACGCCGATTATGCTATACCCATGCAAGGTCGAGTTGCCAGTATCACGGGTAACATCGCTAGCGTGGAACTGAAAAATGGGGAGAGTGTCAGTGTCGGTTTATCTAGATCCCAACAAGGACGAATCGTCCCCGGTACTCAAGTCATGGTAGACGATGGGCGTATTGTCGATATCAATCCCATGAGTGAGAATTCCATGGAACCGGACTTAATGGTGATTGAATACGACGCCCCCATGCAAGGTCGAATTGCCAGCATTACAGGTAACATCGCTAGCGTGGAACTGAAAAATGGGGATACTGTCAGCATTGGTTTATCTAGATCTCAACAAGGACAAATCGTCCCCGGTACTCAAGTCATGGTAGACGATGGGCGTATTGTCGATATCAATCCCATGAGTGAGAATTCCATGGAACCGGACTTAACGGTGATTGAATACGACGCCCCCATGCAAGGACGAATTGCCAGTATCACTGGTAACATCGCCAGCGTGGAACTGAAAAATGGGAATACCGTCAACATTGGTTTATCGAGATCCCAACAAGGACAAATCGTCCCCGGTACTCAAGTCATGGTAGACGATGGACAGATAATCAAAATCGAGTCAATGTCTCGGTAGTTGTCATTTGTTCTGACTTTTCACGCCATCTAGAAAAATCGATATCAAACCTAACCCCCGTCGTTCCCCCCCATCACATCCCCCTCTTCCCTTCAAAAGGGGAAAGCCAGAGGATGCTTCGCTTTTGTTCCATGAGGTGCACGGAAGGAGGAGAATTCAAAGCCTCTCTCCTTGCAGGAGAGAGGTTTGGAGAGAGGTTTTCCAGATCCCGTGAAAAGTCAGGTCATTTGTTGATTGGTGATTGGGGAAGTATTCAACCAACACGCTTGCTAATAGAAGCGGGTTTGTAGGGGCGGGTTTAGGAATTTTCGTTTGGCTATTAATGGTAACGTTTGTACAAAACCCGTCCTGACTGAGTTCAAGAAACACCCCGAAACCCGACACCCGACACCTGACACCCGACACCCCGACACCCCCCTCTACAGCCGTGGCAAAATTTCCGGTAAAAGCTGACCCGGTACCTTAGACAGTGCCAGATTTTGCCCACTAATCCCTTGTTCCTGGTAGAACGTGCGAATAGTTTTAATGATATAGTCCAAAGAGGTTTGGTAAACATCCGATCGCGCCGCGACTCCCCTACAAGCTTGAACATGCTGATGGAGGGCGGTTTGTAGATGGTGGGATTGATCCTCTTTTCCCGCACCCAAAGACGGTTCAGTGGCAAACTGATAATGGGCAAGTCCCAAATTATTCCGAGTGGCGATAACATCAAAATTAACCGATGTCGGCGGCTGAGTCTGTGCCAATTCCTCGGCTAACGCGATCGCGACCTCGTAAGCCGCGATACAATGGCGTAAATAGTCTGCTCGTCTCTGATGGTCTTCCACACAGCGATCCGCCAGATGCCAATACGCCGTACCCAAATTATTCTGAGTCGCGGCACAGGCAGCCGGAGACACCTCTGGGGTACGATAGGTTAACGCATCTTTATAGGCTATCACCGCTAACTCCAGCCAGGTTTCCGGTTGTTCATACTGTGCCAGATTCCAGTAAGCTGTACCTAAATTATTTTGAATCATCGCCCAATTCGTAGCATTCGAGCGACTGTTGTAATAACACAGGGCTTCCGCATACGCCCCAATTGCTGCCTGTAAGTTATTGACAGGAGAGTGATGTTGTGCTAGATGCCAATAGGCTGTGCCTAAGTTATTTTGGGTAGAGGCATATTTGAGCGGGTCATTTTCTGGATTACGATAGTGTAATGCCTCTTCGTAGGCTCGAATCGAGAGTTCTAAGTTATCCGCGACATCATGATAGCGAGCCAAATCCCCATAGGCTGCCCCTAAATTATTTTGGATCATGGCATAGGTGTGGGGCGCGTCTTGAGCCGTTAATTTGGTTAATGCCAACTGATAAGCTTGAATCCCCTGTTCCAGATACGATAGACGCACCCCTGTATCCTGGGGACATCGGGAAAGCATCCAATAGAGATTTCCCAAATCATTAAGAACATCCGCCACGTAGGGCGAGGTATCATCTAACCACTGCAACGCCTGCTCATACGCCTGAATCGCGATCGCTAAATTTTCTTCTGAGGTGTCTCCTTGTTCAATCGCATGACGGTAATGATTCCCCAGTTGTAAATACGCCTCAGCGGGTGACGCGGCTTGGGGGAGATCTGGGGATTCCGTTGAGGTATCCGCAGGATGTTGGGATGTAGGCGGATTTTGCGGCGGTAATGGTGTTTCTTCCATCTCAAAGTCCACAGCCCCCAGCATCCCTTTGCCATTCAAATTAGCACCAGACTTGCCGTTAGTCGGGGCAATAAGGGGTTCAGTCTCCTCGCTAGAATGTCCATTGTTGCCCACACTATTTTGGAACAACTGCAAATCCAGATTTTCGTCCACCTCCTGGGTTAGCACCGTCTGCAAGGTTTCTTGGAACGAAGCCGTCGTCTCCTCTGTCTCCTCTGTCTCCTGAGTCATCACCGCCGTGGGAGAGGCTTCGGGTTGAGTCGCGCCAACCGGGGGGAGTGGGGTGGGTTCCCCTTCAAACTCGAATACCCCAGTATGCCACCGCCAAAATTCCGGTACAGACTGAACAATGGAATGGAACCAAGGGCGGGGTAGCCAGAGTATCACATTGGCGTCTAACTGGGGCAAATAGCGCTCAATCGACTGTAAACGCCGGAGAAACAGTTGCTGTACTGTTGGGGATTGACGGGTTAAGCGTTCAACACCCAGGAATTGGAAACTGGGAGGGGATGTCGCGATAGGAGAATGGCGATTTTGAGCTAACCAGGTAGCTATTTGGGCAAAGGGATGGGGATCATTGACATTAATGTTCAGGCTGACTAAATTAGTAGAGCTTGAACCATTAGCAGGCGCGATCGCAGAAGTTGTCCCCAACTCTCCATGAAGTTTGCCCGCCAGACGATTCCGCAGACTCAGATCATCACAAATCGCCACAAAAATTTGACGCCGTAGTCCGAGACTGAGAGCAAGTTTCAAGCGTTTATAGATTTGCCGATTCCAGCTCGAAATTTTATGGGCAACAGTATCCGTTACAGTCATGCTGGTAGGGTCTAGGAGCGTCGGGCAACAAGAGGACGAGATTTAAGGGAAAGACTTGATCGTAACAACGTGATCGTAACAACGAGTACCGAGCGATCGCGAATTGGGCAGAATCGCGATAAAACCTGAATGATGAACAATAAGAAAATCGCAATTTTAGAGGATGTTTAGTTCTATCTACCTACTCGTTGCATAATCAGTAGTTGAGAGTAATCTTACTATGACTCTTCCTACTATTGTTGCCTAAGTCAGGACTTATTGGTTGAAGGGTTGCCTGATTATTGACAGCAGATTCTAATCGAGCCGTTTCTCAACAAGAGATTTAATCAAAAAGTCCGATGAGAATTTGGGTGAGCTGTTCTAGGTCGTCGGGCACCCGATATAACGTAATGTCTTGGGTGATGCGATGTTCGGTTCTCTCTATTTTGCCAAATCGCCAAGCATCTCCAATCGTGACAGCACCGTAGAGAATGTTTTGTTCTTCAACTTGGGTTAATGCTATCAGTTCCACGGCTAACTGTGTAAAACCTCTGGTCAAGTCATCATGTTTCGCCTCAACCACAATCAGACCTGTCTTCCCCCGCACAAGGTAGTCCAGGTTACCTTTGAGCCAATGATTCACAGTTAGAGGGTATTCAATACGAATTTGGCACTGGCATAACCGGGCAACTTCCAGCAGTACAGGAAAGACCAAAGCTTCCCGTCGCGCCGCTTCGTTACTCAAGCTGGTTAATAGGAGAGTGTCCTCTAGCCGCTGCTGCAATGCTGGGAGTTGGTCAAGTTGCTTTTGAGACAGGGGTAAAGATAGACGTGACTTGTGAAGGGTGTAATCAAACTCGGCAAGAATATCCTCTGCCTCGTAGGGCATCTGGAAATAAGATCGGAAGGTATAGGATTGTCCTTCTTGGAGAATTTTGGTCTTTGGCACGGGCGGCTTGTCCTTTTGATGTCATCCCAATTCTAATCAGATGGTTAGCCTCGATAGTGCTAGAGACGCGCCATGGCGCGTCTCTACATAAATGATGTGTCCTAACCGCCTTTGCGGTTGCTTGCGACTTAATAATTTACCAAGGAGACTTGGCTGAGTTCATGAATTTCAGCTTTCCTCACTGGTACTTTATTTTTACGCCGCTCCCTATCCCTAAGCTTCTACCTCAACCGGTTCGGGTTGGGGTTCGGGGGGAAGTTCCTGTTTCAGCGTCAGATAACGAATAACCTCATCTCCATAGCGCATCGCTCGCTGAATCTGAGCCACATGAGTCGGGGGCGCTTTATAGTTCATTTGGATATAGACGCCTTCGCGGTGTCTGTCGATGGGATAAGCCAAACGACGCTTACCGCGATGTTGGATGTCAATCTCCTCACCGCCTTGCTCTTGCAGGAGATCTTTATACTTGGTCACCGCTTGGTTAACCTGCTCCTCTGACATATCAGGACGCAGGATGTACATCATTTCGTAACTATCGCTCACAAATGGTCTTCTCCTTATGGACAATTGGGCTTCTTTTGCTGATTCGGGATAGCCACAGCGTTTTCACCAAGAAGCTATCCCGCTCAAAGAAGCAAGGATAGGAGCAGATTTGACTGCTTTACTCTATGGCAAATCTGGGTTCTTTCCTACCTCTAGGCTTGAGTGCAAACAATCCGCCCAGATTATACTCTTGCAATTTTACTATTTTTTGGTAGTGAAGTATCCCAACTTGCTTCGCTGAAGTTGGAGCTTCCAACCTCTTAAAAACAAGGACGGTGTTATTCGTCTTTGGAATTTCCCGCTTCATCCGCCGATGCCTCCAAAGTTAACTGAGCGAAGTCGAAGTTGCCCTCTATTGGTCTTATTCAGCGTCCACAGGCAGTCGCCCGCCTCCCGCAGGCATTGATATTTTGTTAGTCCGCTTGGTTAGAGCGGTTTAGGGTTGGAGTTCCAACCGAATAATGCCAAAGGAACCTCTTGCGCTATTCTTTTCTGAATAGTGAGGACTTCCGCGATTACGTTAATTCTAGCTAGCTGCCAGGTTGATCTCCTTACCGCGCCACCTTTTTCGGGGTGGTCGCTGAGTGGGGTTGACGCTGCGTTGAAAACAGCCCCTCTTGGGGTCTTATTATAGTCTCGGAATGCCCTCCCGCGACTTAGGCAGCACTCGGTTTTCGTTAACTGCTTGTTTCTTATACTACAGCAGTATAGACTATCCGAAAAATTTTAAAAGCCATCCTACAAGACAAGGACGCGGATTGTGACCCATTATTTCCGGTCAATCAAAATCCCATATCAGTAGAATGCTCTCATTCAATTACCAAGGAATCTCTAATATCATGGCGCAGCGCTACGTCCGAATTAAAACGGCTCAAGGGCAAACCTACTATGGCTTGCTGCAACTCAACCGCAGTATCCAGGTTTTGGATGCACCACCTTGGCTACAGGGTCAACCCACTGATCTGGAGTTAGCGCCGGATAGTTATACCCTATTAGCTCCCTGTGCGCCATCCAAGATTGTCGCCGTGGGCAAAAACTATATGGATCACGCCGTTGAAATGGGAACACCTGTTCCCCAGGAACCCTTGTTGTTTCTCAAACCACCGACAACCATAACGGCGGCGGATCGAGACATCCAGTTTCCGCCTCAGTCAGAACGGGTGGACTATGAGGGAGAGTTGGCGCTGGTTATTGGTGAACTCTGTGTAGACTGTACGCCCGAACAAGCCCAAGGAAAAATTTGGGGGTACACCATCGCCAACGATGTCACCGCTCGCGACTTACAAAAACAAGACGGTCAATGGACGAGGGCAAAGGGTTTTAATACCTTTTGTCCCCTAGGACCTTGGATTGTGCGGGAGTTGAGTGCTGGGGCGAAGTTGCAGACGTTTTTAAACGATGCGCCAGAACCTGTACAATCGACATCCATTGATCAAATGGTATTTGCCCCGGACGTCTTAGTCTCCTATATTTCTCAGATTATGACCCTGCTTCCTGGGGACGTAATCCTTACCGGTACGCCACGAGGGATTGGTCCAATGCAAATCGGCGATCGCGTCCGTGTGGAAATTGAGGGAATTGGTCATTTAGAAAACACTGTCGTCCCCCGTCCTGCACCCGTCACTCTTTAACCAGTTTTTTGGTAAATATTCCTCAAACCCTTACATAAACGAATGACCAATGACCAATGACCAATGACCAATGACCAATCATCGAACTTGGGCGTAAACCGCTTCCGAAAGTGTGGGAATTTCGGCGTAGCGCCCCAGCAATGACTGAACTATCCCGTAGCCGCAAGCCGCAAGCGTACCTAAAAAGATCACGTTGGATAGGGTTTCTAGGAAAAAGTTCGCTCCCAATCCTCGTCCGAGAATGCTCATGGCAAAACTACATAGAACCAGTAGAATATCTAAAAGAATCGCCTGCATCGTATTAAAACGAATAAAGTGGGCAATCCTTTCATTCCGCACAACGGCTAAAAATAAGACAAAGAAAAGAATCAGTCCCGCCAATGGAATTGTGCTTTTAATGAAAATTAAAGGAGAGAGCGGTATAAGAATAATATTTAGGACAGGAAACTGTCTGAGTAGAAAAACACCAAAGGGCAGTGCGTACAATAAAGGCAGCAGATAGGGCAGCGCTGCAAAAATTCGATCTTTAACTGTTGTTGAGCCGCGCCAAGTCATCGTTGCTTCTCCTTTTCGGGTGGTTCAAATCGCTATCTAACTATTTTCAGGATAACGTAGGTGACCCATTTCGATGAACGCTGTCATCTGCCATGGGTCTTATGTCAGGATTTAAGGACTATTTCCGACTCGGACAGTAGTTCAGTTTATTGTCCCAGATGATAAACTATTCAAGGTTAGCGATACGGAAACCCATTTCGCACTCATATTGCTCCGGCTGATGGGGTGTAAGTTTGCGAATAGCATGACCACATCCCAGCTTACCCCGACGCCAACGCGGTTGACCCTTGCTGTCAGCCAGCAAACAGCTTTGGCAAACTTGAGTCGGTGACAAAATTTGCTCTTCGGTAAGAATAACTAACATAGAACACCTCCGGTCAAATCCACTAGACCGCTGATCCCATGTTAATTTACGTCTATAGCTAGAGGCTCTCGATCAACACAGAGCTTAACTTTCATCCCCTCGATACTCGACATCTTCAAAAAGCGGGGCAGATAGGTCATCGTTTGAGCCAAGCAACGGTAACAGGTCGAATGTGGTAAAACTTGTTATGAACCCAACTGGACGGCAAAGCATCGTAAGGTATAGACGGACGTGACTCAAACGAACTTAGATTTTCTCGCCCAAACTGACCCAGAAGTCTCTGAGGGGATAAGCCTTGAACTTCAGCGCCAGCGTGACCATCTGGAACTGATTGCCAGTGAAAACTTTACCTCCCCAGCCGTACTGGCGGCTCAAGGATCAGTCTTAACCAATAAATACGCCGAAGGCTTACCTGGAAAGCGTTACTATGGCGGTTGTGAATTCATCGATAAAGTAGAACAACTTGCTATTGACCGGGCTAAACGGCTCTTTGGGGCGGCTCATGCCAATGTCCAACCCCATTCCGGCGCTCAAGCCAATTTTGCGGTATTCCTAGCGCTGCTCAAGCCAGGAGACACGATTATGGGGATGGATTTATCCCATGGGGGACACCTCACTCATGGTTCGCCTGTAAATGTGTCCGGGAAGTGGTTTAAGGTTTGTCACTATGGCGTTAACGCTGACACCGAGCAACTGGATTATGATCAGGTGCGCGAACTTGCCATCAAAGAACGCCCCCAGATGCTGATTTGTGGCTATTCGGCTTATCCGCGTATTATTGACTTTGAAAAATTCCGCAGCATTGCGGATGAAGTGGGCGCTTACCTGGTGGCGGATATTGCTCACATCGCGGGTTTAGTGGCGACAGGTCATCATCCCAACCCAATTTCTCATTGTGATGTAGTCACCACCACCACGCACAAAACCCTGCGGGGAACCCGAGGCGGCTTAATTCTCACCCGTGATCCTGACATCGGCAAAAAGCTGGATAAAGCGGTGTTCCCAGGAAGTCAGGGCGGTCCATTAGAACATGCGATCGCGGCGAAAGCTGTGGCGTTTGGTGAAGCGTTACAACCTGCGTTCAAAGAGTATTCGGCGAATGTGATTGAAAATGCCCAAGCCCTCGCCAGTCAACTGCAAAAACGGGGTTTGAAAATTGTCTCTGGCGGGACGGATAATCATTTAATGCTGGTGGATTTACGCTGTATTTCCATGACCGGGAAGCGGGCGGATCAACTGGTGAGTGGTGTGAACATTACCGCGAATAAAAATACGGTTCCCTTTGATCCAGAGTCTCCCTTTGTCACCAGTGGCTTACGTCTTGGGTCTCCCGCAATGACGACACGAGGGATGGGCGTGGCTGAATTTACCGAGATTGGTGATATTATTGCCGATCGCTTACTCAATCCAGAGGATGAAACCATCGCCGTTGATTGTCGGCGTCGCGTGGCTCAATTGTGCGATCGCTTCCCCTTATATCCCCATCTCAATATTCCTGTACCCACAATGGTGTAATTTTGTCATTCGTCATTCGTCATTTGTCATTCGTCATACTCGCTAAGCGAGAAGCAAGCTACGTCATTCGTCATATAAGGGAGCGTCAAGTCGGCTGTTTGCTATTCTCTATTTATTTTGCCCAAGGACAAATGACCAAGGACAAAGGACAAACCAATGAGCGCAGAAATCATTTGTGTTGGTACAGAGTTACTACTGGGGGATATTCTGAATACGAATGCCCAGTTTTTAGCCCTCGAACTGGCAGATCTGGGTATTCCTCACTACTATCAAACCGTTGTGGGAGATAATCCCTCTCGGTTAAAGCAAGTCTTGGCAATGGCGTGCGATCGCTCGGCGATTCTGATTTTTACGGGAGGATTGGGACCGACACCCGATGACTTGACGACGGAAACCTTAGCGGATTTTTTCGGTGTTCCCCTGATTGAGCAATTTGACATCATTGAGGATATTGCTCGCAAATTTGCTCAACGGGGGCGTCAAATGACCCCCAATAATCATAAGCAAGCCCTGATTCCGGAAGGGGCGAAGGTTTTACCAAACCCCAAGGGAACCGCACCGGGTATAATCTGGCATCCACGCCCCGGTTTAACCATTCTTACCTTTCCCGGTGTTCCCAGTGAAATGCAGCGGATGTGGCGAGAAACGGCGGTTCCCTATCTCAAAGGTCAAGGTTGGGGACAACAAATTATCTATAGTCAAACCTTACGATTCTGGGGGATTGGGGAATCCGCGTTAGCCGAAAAAGTCGCGTCATTTTTTGACTTAACCAACCCCACTGTCGCCCCCTACGCCTCTCAGGGAGAAGTCCGGTTACGGGTTAGCGCCCGTGCGCCGTCTCAAGGGGAAGCTTTACAGGTAATTGAGCCTGTTGTCAAGCAACTGCGGCAAATTGCTGGGGCTGACTATTTTGGTGTGGATACAGATACCCTAGCCTCGGTTGTGGGTCAGCTGTTACAGGACGTGAATCAAACGGTGAGTGTAGCCGAATCCTGTACGGGAGGCGGTTTAGGCAGCATGTTGACAGCTATTCCCGGAAGTTCTGACTATTTTAAGGGTGGGATAATTTCTTATAGCAATGACGTAAAAGTCTCCTTACTTGGCGTTAAGTCATCAGATCTGGATAAATGGGGGGCGGTGAGTAAACCTGTTGCCCAGCAGATGGCATTGGGTGTGCGATCGCGGCTGACGACGGATTGGGGTGTGAGTATTACTGGCATTGCTGGACCCGGCGGTGGGAATGAATCTAAGCCCGTGGGGTTGGTGTATATCGGTCTGGCGACGCCAGATGATAGAGTTGAGTGTTTTAAATATAACTTTGGTCGCGATCGCGATCGGGCTTCGGTTCGTCATTGGAGTGCCTGTTATGCCCTCGACCAACTGCGACGCCGACTATTGGAGCAATACCATTAGGCTCACATCTAACTTGAGTTATAACTAAAGGTAGAGAAGCCAAAACCGTTGCGATCGCAGGATCGACTCCATATTCCATTTAGGGGATAGCTAGGCTTTGGGGTTCTGTGTTATGCTGAACGTTAAGAAATGCAACAGATGGGTTAAAACGATCCAGACGGTGCATAGGAATAGGAAAACCGCTCAGTTTAATATCAGCGTCATAGTCTTAACTTGGGTAAGGTTTTCACCAAAGCGCCCAATAAAGCGCCCAAGAGTTCCCCAAGTAGTGCTGTGAAAGGCTTCTAGCACTCGTCCTGTTGTTAAGACGGTCAAAAACCTATTAAGTTGTCTCACAGGAGCATTCAGTTTAATGGATTATATAGAAAAGGTGTTGGAAAAACTGAAAGAATGGGCACGCAAGCTGGTTGGAACCCTCTTGGGTCCTGAACCTCAGCCGGAACCCGAACCCATCCCCATTCCAGTTAATAATCCACGCCGTCGTTCTCGGTAATTAGTTAACGTGCCGAATGAAGCTCGGAGTTCTTTGAGTATTCTCGTCCTGCATGGTCCAAACTTGAATCTTCTAGGACTCCGAGAGCCTGGTATTTATGGATCTGTGACCTTGGCGGAAATTGACCAACTCCTGCAACAGGAGGCGAGTTCATTATCCTGCCAAGTTGTGACATTACAGTCCAACCATGAAGGCGTTTTAGTTGATGCCATACAAGCAGCGAGAACACAGCATCATGGGATATTAATCAATGCTGGTGCTTACACTCATACCAGTGTAGCCCTACGCGATGCCTTAGCCGCCGTAGCCCTGCCTGTAGTGGAAGTCCATCTGAGTAATATCTATCAGCGCGAACCATTTCGACATCACTCCTTCATCGCCCCCGTAGCTGTCGGTCAGATCAGCGGTTTTGGTGCCGAAAGTTATCGCTTGGGACTCTTAGCTCTCGTCCATACCCTGAAAACAGGGGCAAGAGCAAATTAATGCAGCATTCTCTTCTGTGCCGATTTCAAGGAGCATTACTGGGTAGCTTAATTGGTGAGCTGGTCAGCCATCACCTTGATCAAGGACTCGGTGATCCAGGTGGCAGACAATCGCTTCAGTTCACCAAACGCCAACCCAAACCGAGTCAGTCCCACCCCTGTATCCCCAAACTCTCCGCTTGGAGTCAAATCGCCACTTGTGGACTCGAGAGTTTAATTGACACAGGCAGACTGAATCTAGACGATTGGCTGATTCGCTGTCGCCAAACTCAACCCTCACTCCTAGAATTGAAAGGGAAAGCACAAAGCAGTGAAGCAGCAGTGGCAACTCTGCAAATGGCGCTTTTTTTTCACGAAAATCAAGAGTGGTTACGGCAACACCTGGTTCAGGCGGCAGCAATTTGGCAACTCGAAACCGACGCCTCGGCTGGGGTGTTGGCAATCGCTACCGCCATGGCTCTGACTCTCACCGAAACCCTTAACCGAACAACCCTGATTCCCCACATCCTTAGGGGCTTGGGGACAGAAGAAACCATCTTAACCTACCAATTACAACAGATCCAAACCCTCATAGAAGCAGGTACAGATTTAGAAACCACCACGAGGAAGGTGCGCCGTCTAGCCGCAAAATTAGGTAATAGGGGGGATGCCTCAGATATGGCGATTGCTTTAGCCTTTTATTGTTTCCTCTATACACCCGAAGATTTTCGTCTCTGTGTCATCCGTGCCGTTCGTAGCGGTTACCAAAACCCAATTACGGCAGCTTTGACAGGGGCATTAGCGGGTGTTTATAACGGTATCAACGGTATTCCAGTAAGCTGGCGAGTTGCTGCCCTAAAAATTCCGGTCTTCAAAAAGAGGCGACAATTAACAGACCAATTACTAGCGGTTTGGCTAGGGGTTTATGATCAAAACCAAATCAATGGTCGGTACAAACAAGCAGCCGTTGCTGCACCGGGTATCATTCAACGTCGTTTATAAGTTATAGATAGGTGGGTAAACCATGTTTTGTCAGCTAAAAAGAGCTAAACTCAAACATTACAGCCGACTAACTGAAACCCAATGAACTAACCGCCAATTCCCCCACCTGTCTGCCTCGCGGTTTCACCGCTACCGCTCACCTAAAAAGGCAACTCTTCTGCTATGAAAACGCTCCACTCGTTGACGCAACAGCTAAACCACCTGCGGCAAAAATCTGAGCAATTTCGTACCATCCTTCCATTCGTCGGATCTGATGGTCATCTTTCCCCTGAGCAAAAAAAGCCAGGTCATCCGTTAAAACAAACCCTTTCTTTCCTGGGGACAAAAGGCAATCCACCACCATCAGCAAAGCGGCAAGGACGTTCACCCGTCATGTTTATCTTAGCCGTCGTTTCTCTCACCAGCGTGATGGGCAACCGCTTTTACAATCAACCAACCCTCGATGTGGGTAGGGACGCCCCCTATACCATTCGCGCTCGCTTTGACGCCAGTGTTGAGGACACAAAAACCACAGAAGAAAAACGCAAAGAGGCTCGGACGGGTTCGTTCCCGGTTTTAAAGATTGACAAATCTGTGAACCAAGAGATTGATCAAAGCCTACAACAATCATTGGACAAAATAGACCAATGGCGAGAAATTAGTGGTTCGTTTCCGTTTGTCCCAACCTCCGTGCTGTCCGCCGCCACCCAGCAGTATCTGCGCCAGAGTGAAGCCTGGGAATGGCAAGCTATTGTTGCTTTCGTCGAAGATAATGCTCCGGTTAACCCCTTTGAGCCTGGCGTGGTTATCCCGAACCGAGAGAAAAAACCGTTGACTCGGGAGTTTGTCCAAGCAGTAAGCGAATTGCAAAGTTACCGTCAAGTAGCATCTACTCCAGCCTTCTCTGAGTTGATGCAGACAGCCAGTAAAGCTCGTCAGGGTTACCAAAAGGCAGTGGCTCAACTGTCATCAAGTGTAACCCCGGAATCAACTCCTGCCTATGATGCATCCGTACTCGATCTGTCTGATTCGGCTTGGCAGAAAACTCGACAGGGAATTCAGGATGCCACTCGCCACATTCTGACCCAAGGAATTCCGCCGGGATTGCCCTCGGATCTATTAGACAATGCGGTAGCGGTGCAGGTGAGTACACTGGTTCCGGCTGAGGCACAACCCTTAGCCGTGGAATTCCTGACCTCTAACTTAAAGCCCAATCTAATCGAAGATACAGAACAAACCAAGCGCCGGGCAGAACAAGCCGCTCGATCTGTAGATCCTGTGATGGTGACGGCTCAAGAAGGAGAAGTTATTGTCGAAGCGGGCGAGGAAATTACCCAGGCGGATTTTGTCCTGCTGGATTACTACGGCTTGAGTCGTCGCGAAATTAACTGGCTCGGGCTGATTGGATTTGGCGGTTTGGTTACCGGGGGAGTTGGTATTTTTTGGTTGGTCGAACGTCGAGTCCATCCCCCCCTGCGGCGACGTGACCATATTTTGGTGCTGCTGTTGAGTTTAAGTACGCCCGTCTTGGCACTCTTGGGGGGGCAATATAATAGCCTGCCCGCGATTGGGTTGTTAGTGGGGAGTTTTTATGGGTCAAGCTTGGGTGCGACTGTGGTGACACTGTTGACCGGGTTGGTCACATTTAGCATGGAGGTGAGCTGGGAATTTTTAATTGCGGGGGGTGCCGGGGGTTTGGTGGGAGCGTTAATTGCCGGACGGATGCGATCGCGGGAGGAATTGGCGTTATTAGGCGGTATCGTGGGATTGACCCAGGGCAGCGTTCATCTCGTCCTGAATCTGATTATGAGTGCCAGTGCTGGCACAATTTGGTACGCGGTGCTACCGGGTGCGGCTCTCTACGGGCTATCGGGGTTAGCCTGGAGTATTGTGGCATTGGGACTCTCTCCTTATCTAGAACGCTTGTTTGATTTGGTGACGCCAATTCGGTTAGCGGAGTTGTCCAATCCGAACCGTTCATTGCTCAAACGGTTAGCCACCGAAGCGCCAGGAACATTCCAACATACCTTGTTTGTTGCCTCGTTAGCCGAAGCCGCCGCTCGTGAACTTCACTGTAATGTGGAACTGGTTCGGGCAGGTACTTTGTATCACGATATTGGTAAAATGCATGATCCGTTGGGATTTATTGAAAATCAAATGGGCGGTCCCAATAAACATGATCAAATTAACGACCCCCGTAAGAGTGCCGAGATTATTAAAAAGCATGTCTCTGAAGGGTTGGTCATGGCTCGCAAACATCAGTTACCGAAAGCGATTCGGGATTTTATTCCCGAACACCAAGGTAAACTGCTGATTTCCTATTTTTACTTTCAAGCCAAACAACGCGCTCAGGAAGAGGGGGAAAATTCGGTGAAAGAAGCAGACTTTCGCTATGATGGACCGATTCCTCAGTCGCGAGAAACCGGAATTGTCATGTTAGCCGATGCCTGTGAAGCGGCGCTGCGATCGCTTAAAGATGTTACCCCGGACACCGCCTTAATCACGGTTAAGAAAATTCTCAAAGCCCGATGGGAAGATAACCAGTTAGTTGATTCGGGGTTAACCAAAGAAGAATTATTGATTACGGCGGAAGTCTTTGTCAAAGTTTGGCAACAGTGCAATCACCAGCGGATTGCTTATCCAAAAGCTGCCCTGAGTTGTCAACCCTCTTCTCCAGTTTGAGCGATACCCAATCCGCTTTTGTCAGCCCTGAGAAAACTCGAGTCACAAGTTTGTTGAACGTGCAGTAGTGGTATACCTATCGCTTGGTAAACCTTGGCTGTTTTTTGAATCACGCTGCGATCATCAAACTCTCGCAAGACTTTTTCTCGTCCAGCGACTCCCATGGCTTGGCACAAATTGGCGTCGTTTAAGAGGATCTCAATCGCATCAGCCAACCGCGCCGCATTCTTTACCGGAACCAAAACGCCATTTTTCCCTGGGTCAATTGCCTCTCGACAGCCAGGGACATCAGTGGCGACCAAGGGTTTTTCCATCGCCGCCGCTTCTAGTAAAATACGAGGAACACCCTCCCCACCGTGGGAAGGTAACACGACAAGGGTTGAATGAGCAATGAACTGTTCAATGTTCTCCAGATGACCCAGCAGGTCAACGATTCCTTCCCGTTGCCAGTGTTGTAAAGTGGTCGGAGAAATGGAAGCAGGATTACCCAAGTCTGGCTCACCCGCGATCTGAAACGTTGCCCGAACGCCACGAGCTTTGAGAATATGAGCAGCCTCTACGTATTCTATAACACCTTTTTCTGTAATCAGGCGGGCAGCAAGCAGGACGACTGGCGTCAACGGAACATCTGGTGGATGAAGCGGCGGTGAAAAGCGCTGCAAATCGATACCCGAACTTCTGATCAGTACAGTTCGGTAGGGATTAGTCAGCTTCAGGGTGGTGAAAACTTGCCGATCATCCTGATTCTGAAACACAACCATTGCCCTGCGAGCTCTCAATACCCATCTACCGACGATAATGAAGATGAGTTTCAAGATCCGAGCCTTCCACTCACTGCTACTAAAAATGTAGCCTAATCCCGTAATCGCATTCACCACCCCAGTTGTACCACTTAGCTTAGCCGCGATCGTTCCCACAAGAACACATTTGAGCGTAAAGTGATGGACAGCAGCGGGCTTTTCTTGCCAGTAAATCCGGGTTAAATGACCAATAGTCAAGAGTTCGACCAGGGGATTGATACTGCGCCGACAGAGGCGCAAGGGAATCCAGCGAAATCCTTCGGCTTGCAGTCGGTATACGTAGGGATCTGGGGGAGAAACAAAAATAACCTCGATTCCTCGTAGACGGAGAAATCGAGCCAAGGGTAAGCGGAAGTTGTAAAGATTCCAACCCGTGTTAGCGACCAGCAAAATTTTGGGGCGATGCTTGAACTTCACACGACATATCCTACTAATATGGATAGGTGAATGGCATCGCTAAGTTATCTTCCAGTATAAGCATTTGCCTGGGTTTGGTGAAGAGCTTGGAAGAAATACAACTATCTGGGTGATGTATATAGCGCTTGCCTCCATCAGGCATCAGTATTTTGGATTGGGTGACGGCTAGTCAAGTCTTGCGACTCAATGATCGAAATGTGGCATAAGGGTTTGTAAAAAGAACTCTATCTACAGGAGGATAGTTTTAGTCCGATAAGGTAAGCTGCTCAACCGTCGTATTCTCATCTCCACAGGAAGATGAGCCGCTAACGCATGTCAGGACTGTTTTGGGGGAGCGATGTAAGATCACTGGGCTTACGTGTACGCTTCAGGACTGCCTTAGCCACCAAAGATATTGTCAATAAACCCAAAGTAGATGTCGGTTCAGGTATCGGCTTTGCTTGGGTGACGACTCTAATCCAGTCGCCTGGTGTAGTTGTCTTCATTGATACGATCAACACATTAGAACCAACTTCAGAGTAATTTTCTTGGCGGCTCCATTCTAAACCCCGTTGCGTAAAGCTACCAGGATAGAACGTATGAGGAACACCCAACAGAGTATTACTCGCTGCTTCTAATAAACCGTTACCATCCGACATTACGCCCAGAATTGTGCTGTCAAAAGTCCAGTTAATATTCGATAACGCTAACCGCCGAGAACCTGGAGTATTCAGGAAGATCATGTGGCTACTCACTAGCTGCCCTGCGGCGATGAAGCCACCATCAATGGCGAGATTGGAAGAGAGCTTAACGTTTTGCTTTTCGGAGAAGCCGAGCATGAAATTTGGATGTTCATATCCTGGAAAATTGTAGGAGACGGAACTGGGGGCAGTAATAATCTGTCCACCCTGGCTCACGTTAAGTATAGTAGCTTGGGCTGGAACAGCAGTACTGCAAAGAAGTATCACTTCAGCACTAAAAAGTAATATTTTTTTCATTTTTATTTATAATTCGTGATTGAACGTTACATGCCTTTAAGATTAAAAAGTCGCCTGATCAACTTCATACTATTTGATAGATACACCAGAAGTCGTCAGTCAAATTCCGGAAATAATCTCCCTACTCAACTAGCCTATCTAGGGGTTTTCACGGTTGACAGGCTCCGATAAAAATTTTAACTAAAGATTATTTTCCTTGAGACTCGCAGATATCATTTTGGCTGTAACATAGATTATTTTTCGGGGCGCCCAGCTATACCCCCTGATCCTGTGAGCTGGTTTTGTCTAGCAACTGCTGGTAGAGTGCTTCCCACCTATCTACAACTCGCTCAATGCTGTAATTAAGCTCTACATGCTTTCGACTAAACTGCCCCATTTGTTGACGCTCTTGTGGAGATAAATTCATCATCCGTTCCAGCGCTTGCGCTAAAGCGTCTGGATGGCGAGGGGGAACCAAGAAACCGTTTTTGCCATCCAAGACAATTTCCCCATTACCACCTACATCAGTCGCCACAATAGGTAGTCCAACCGATGCTGCTTCTAAAAGTACCATTGGCATTCCTTCCCACGCCGAAGACATGATATAGAAATCGGCAATATTCATTAAATCAGGAATATCTCGTCTCGGTTCCAAAAATTTGACTTGCTCATGAATGCCAAGAGTTTTAGCTAATGCTTTCATCTCTGGCTTAAGACTTCCCTCGCCAACAAGAGTTAACACTGTATTAATAGAATTTGCTTTAATTCGACTAAAGGCTTGGAGTAAATTCGGATAATCCTTGGGTGGACGAAATCGCCCTACAGCTAAGCCAATAAATTGCTCCTCTAAACTTAACTCCTGTCGTAGGCGTTGCTTGGCTTCTCGATTGGGTTTAAATTTTTGAATATCTATGCCGTTGGGAAGCACCCTAAGTTTTGTTCTTGGTACAGCTTTTATGCTCACATATCGCTCAGCTCCAGCATGACTCTTTTGAGTCGTGATGTCGCAGAGAAAGTCAGTCAATTGATAGACGCATTCTCGCCATCGACCTCCCTCGTTAATGTTGGATGTTGTACAAACTAGCACAGGCAAATGAGAAAATAACCGACTCACCCGTGCCAGAAAATTAGCATGTACCATGTGACTGTGGAGAATATCAGGCTGCCATTGATGTAGTATTCTGGCAAGTTTGAAAATTGCTTTGGGGTCGGGTACACCCCTTTGCATATTAAGGCTTTGAATGGGTAAACCCTCTGATTGAGCTTCTTTCCCCATGGCACCCAACGGTGTCATCGACACAATTTGAATCTCGTATCCCCGCTTGAGTAAAGTACGAACAAGGTACAAAATCTGTTGATCTGCACCACCGAGTCCCATACAAGTGGACAACATTAAAATTCGTTGTTTAACCCTAATCACGGTGTTTGGTTGCTAGCACAATTAGACTTGATGAAAATAAAGGGAATAACCCAGTTAACAGTGTCGTTTCTGCGATACTGAAAGGTTTTAGAATAAAACGTAATAATGGCACAGACAACAATTGTCCGGGAATGACAGTTACAATATCGGGCTGCCACTGATAAACTTTTAAATGACCAAATGTCTCAATAAAGTTCGCGAGATGACCAGGGTCCCAAACTTGACAATGAGTCGGATGATCGGCATAAAGTTTACCCTTTAAGTATTGAAGCAGTCTAGAGGGTCTAACAGGATTAGGAAGAGCAATTAATACCCAATTCCGACTCACTGAAGCTAGCTGTAAAAGTGCGAGAGTGGGGTTAGGGACGTGTTCTAGAACATGAGAGGCAATGACGAGATCGAAGCTGTCCGGAGAGTAATATTGATCTAACGCTTCAACTGAACCTACACGACAAGATGCAAATTGACGGGATAGTTCAATACAGGTAGGATCGAGATCAATGCCTTGAGCTGAAACCTGGGGAATTTGAACAAGAGATTGTAATAGTTCTCCCCGTCCACATCCTACATCTAGGATACTCATAGACGGCTGATTTGTTTGTTCTAAAACTAGACGAACTAAGGAACATATTGCCTGAAGCATCGCCTGATGAATGCGCTGAGACTGATACGTTTTGAGTTCGTAGTTCAGGTGAGGAATAATATCTGGCATTTTTGCAGCAGTAATTCGTGGATTAATCGGGTCAATAGCACTCTATCGCTTTGCCATATCTTCTTCTTTAGATTGAGCCAAAGTACGTCGAACATATCGCTTGAGGGTTTTGGGCATATAGGAATATAAGTATCGACCAAGAGGATACACTCCCATCCATAATGGTAAACTAAGGTCTTGAATAGCCTGCCATTGGATTTGGGCTAATTTTTGTTGCTGTTTTATATAGTTAAACTGTTGATGCCAAAAACTGTTGGGATGTACCCAATGTTCACCGAGGACTTGAGGAATAGTTGCGAGTCGCCAACCCAGACGGACAAAGGCAATCCATAAGTGAAGATCAACCATACTATCTACATCTGGATATCCTCCAGCTTGCATCCAGGCTTTTCTTCTATAGGTAACCAGGGTATGAGCAAAGGGAACACACTTAGCCATTGTCCTAACCAGTTGCTGATGTTCTGTAGCGGGCATTCGGATATACTGTTCTTGGCGATTATCATCTACTAAAACGTAGTGACAAGCGACTAACCCGACATCAGGATGCGCCTCTAAAAACTCGACCTGTAAACGTAAACGTTCAGGATAACTGATATCATCAAAGTCTTGAATAGCAATATAGTCTGCTTGAGTCTGTTCAATTGCATAGTTAAGGGCTTGGCTGCGTCCTAATCGTCCAGGACTCAGGACACGCACACGTTGATCGTTTTGAGTGAGTTCTCTAAGTTGTTGGGCGGTACAGTCAGTTGAGCCATCATCGGCAATAATAAATTCAAAATTGGTATAAGTTTGCTGTAAAATACTAGGCACAGCGCGATTGAAGTAGATTTCACCATTATAGACGGTTGTGACTACACTGAGGTTGGATGAATTCATCTGTTCATTTTAAAATAAAGGGTAAAGGTGATCATTCAAGAAGATTGTCGTCTCGTAAAGCTCGTAGGGTAAGGAGATAAATCAATAATGGGAGTCGGCTGGCTCATCGGCTTAACAACAGTGAAATCTGGATGGATATCAGTCACAAAATATACAACGGGGTTAATGGTCTTACCTTCGGCATAAGCTTGGTTAAAGCGGTTAAGTCCCCAAAAAACTTTTTTCAGAGAAATACGCTCAAACGGAATCCCTAATTCATTAGCAATGGCATCTCCTAAGTCCGCTAGTACTGAGTAAAACAACCAACTCGCCCAGATTTGTACTTGTATACCATTCATTGTACCTGTCCACAAGTAATTCAATCCTAATAGCTGTTGAACGATTTGCAACACATTCTCCAGTCGCCATCTTCGTCGATGAAGATCAGCGACAACATAGGGGGGTAAGATAGTCGGGTCTAATACAGACGTGAGAAAAGTATACCAATGCTGGTTATGGCGGATTTGTACTAGGCGCAGTTTGAGGTGAGACGTCAGCGTTTGACTACTTTTAATAGAAATGATTTGATCTTTCACGCGATAGGTTGAAGTCAAAACTTGTTCGACCTGAAATAATTTATGAGATCTAAGCCTAGTAATAAAATTTATCTGTTTCGCCATTAAACCACTCAAAACCTGGACATGATTAAAACCTCGATCAAGAATCAGTAAGGTTTTTGCTGGAACTAGATTGAGCAATTTTTGAGTAAGATTGGTGTCGTCAACTTTAATTGTGGGAGAAAACCATACTTTAATGGGTATTCGAGTGGGTAGATCGACCACCGTGCAGATAGTTTCTGATGATTGCATATTAGACCGAGGCTGAGTAGTATTGAGTTTAGATCCCAAGAATTCTAAGGTAGAGCGATCAACTGACCAAATTCGTGCAAAATGCTGACGACCCAGAGAAATTGTCGGCGGTAAAGGACGTTTTTTTCGTTTATAGCATCGCTGGATTAACTGAGGCGATATATCTTTAAATACACGCTGCAATAGTTCAGCAGGCATCAATAAAATTCGGTTTATACGTTCTCTTTGAGATAGGCTAAATTCTCGACACCAGAGTAAATCGTTTTGGGCTAAAAACTTAACCAGTTTCTGTACGGAATAAACATTTCGCCATAATAAAAATAATCCGGCTGCCGTCATCAGAGGCAGGGTTAGAATTCGTCCTTTTCCTCCTAGTGAGTAATAGTAAGCGTGTTGGTTAAAGACCGCAGGGGTAAGCAACTGATGGATCTGGGTTAAGACTACCTGATAAGCTGTCTGTTGAGAAGGAAGATTAGTCTGAACCCCACTGTAGTTACCTTGCGTAGAAACAGAGGGGAGTTGATCCTGAACATAGAATCCTGGGGTCATTGACCAAGAAGTTAAATTATTGTAGGGAGACGGCTGCTGGGTTGCCTCTTTTTGAGATATAAAACCAGCACTTAATACAATCAATAAAGGCGCAACCTTAGAGCGATGACGCATTGCTGTCCCGTAGTTAGACGTTCCCAAAGCAAATACACAAGCTATGCCTAAACAGAAAATGAGTACACACCAAGCCAGATTGCTTCGTTTTAATCGATTGCCATTTTTAACAATTAATAAAATAAAGCAGGTATAAATCCCAACATCAATTAGCCCAATAATATCTTTTGTATTACTCACCATCCAGGGAAAAGGAGTAAGAATTAAATAAACAAGTCGCAGGGGAACTTGCCAGAAAAAATCTGTGGGTGAGCGAATAACTAAATCGGGCAGATAACCTGCCCGACCAGCTAAGGCTCTAGATTCTTGTTTGTGAGCTATTATAGCTAAATCTCCCGACTGAATTAAATCCTGTATTTTCCCAAATGCTACTCCTGACCATATCACTAATCCCAGACCTCCTATCGCAATTAAAGCAATCAGGGTATTGCCGATAAGACGACCTCCCCTCTTTTTGAGAAAAGCTTTGGCAGAATAAAAAATGGGAAAGCCAGCGTAAAGAACGATTCCAGCAAAGAAGGCTGTATGTAGCACTGAAGCCAGAACCATGACAGAGAAACCGATAACAAATGATTGAGCCTTACCCCGCTTTAGCCAGACTAAAAAGTGGTAGATACTTAATGTGAACAAGTAAGTTAAAAGAGCTTCTCGAACTCTCCATGCCGAATAAAGTGATAAAGTAGGAAATAAGGCACAAACCCATGCTGCCCAGATGGCAGGACGTTCACTCCAAACAATTTTAGTAATCAGGTAGACATTAAGAATTAATAAAGTTCCCAGCAATACATTAATTGCCTGAATCATTAAAGAACTGGTGCTATCAGTAATTATATATAAAGTAGCCATGAACCAAGCATACATAAATGCTCCGGTTCGGAAATACTCTAAAACACCTGGAAAACCTGAAATTGACCAAAATTCAGCTAACCGTTGAAATCCATCGTCTTCCAAAAAGTTGTTCCCCTGAAACGACAAGTATACGATAACCAATGCAAGTGATGCACGAGTCAAAAATCCAACAAGTAACGGGACTTTAATTTTGGTGAATCTGTATGAAATGAATACTGTGGTAATGGCTACAAAAATTAAGCTGAAGCATCCCATTGTGTCTAACATTGATACTGATAAATAAGATAGACCAATTGTCGGTAAATTATTTATTTATATGATTGACAGAAAAACCTAATTGTCTCTAGCGTAAAAATAAACTAATTTTTGATTAATTCAAAATATTTCCTCAAACTATTTTCTAAAGAAAATTCATTGGCTCTATTTTGCAAAAAATCAGGCGGTGGGAGATTTTGTAAAGTATTTAAAATGGCTTTTGCCATTGCCTGTATATCTCCAACTGGTATTAATCGCCCGTACTTACCATTATCTAAAATCTCTGATGGTCCACTTTGGCAATTCGTAGAGACTACAGGAGTTCCTACAGCTAAGGCTTCAATTAAAACTATACCTAACCCTTCCCAAGCTGAAGACAGGACAAATACGGCTGCTCTGGACATATAAGCATAAGGGTTGCTCACAAACCCTGGCATAATGACTCCATTCTCCAAGCCCAGCTCTTGGATCAATCGGTTTAATAGGGGGCGTTCTTCCCCTTCACCCAAAATCATGAGCCGCGCTTTGTACTGCTGTTGCACCAACGAAAAGGCTCTGATCAAGGTGGGAAAATCTTTTTGCTTTGTCAGTCTCCCTACTGCCAGAATGACTGGAGGCTCTCCAGATGCAAACCAAGGATGAGCCAAAGGGGTTTGGGCTTCCTTCAACATGTCCGGCGTTACGACTGGGTTATAAATTACCTGTATCTTTTCACGAGGCAAGCCTGTAGTCAATGTTAAGTCATCCGCTACTCCTTTCGATACGGCAACAATTTCATCAGCCCACGGATAGAAGTGGCGTATTAAGAAGGGCATCAATTGACTTGTGCGGTTAGAACTATTCTTGATGGAAAGCGACAGGGTATTGTGTGTGGTTACGACCAATCTTTTAGATACTCCAGATAAATATCTTGCCCAAAGAGCCACTATATTGGCATGATCCATTGCAGAAAGAAGCACTATTGGGCGTTCTTGCCGTAAGTAGTGAATCAAGTTAGGAAGGCTAGACAGCACTCGCGGAGCCTGAAGGTTGACTATATTTAACTCTGGTGGCACTTGAGCCAGATAAGGTCCTTCCGCTTGAGCTAAGACTAAATCTATATTTAAGCCTCGTTCGGCTAAACCCTTTGCTAAGGTCAACATGGCTCTTTCCACGCCACCACCCCGGAGAGAAGGGAGAAAGATGGCTATTTTCCCTTGATGAAAAAAAACTTCATCTTGCCCGTCACTCGTCTGCACAAGCCCCGATCCCTGCTTCTTCATAATTTTTATTATTTAATGAGTAATAATCTACGCCTTTTTTTGTCCTGCATAATTAAGTATTTTTCTGGGAATTTTTGTTTTAGTTCGTTTTCTCCGTCTGAACCTTTTCTTACATCTAAGATGAGTATTCCACCCGGTTTTAACCATTGATACACTTGTTCAAGATAGGTAGAAACAGGGTAATGATATCCCCAAGAAATAAGCGAAATGATTAAATCAGCACTGCTGCACTCAATCTCATAGTAAGAATTTACGCTGATGAGACGAATGTTTTTTTCGTTAATTTTATTTGACATCAGCATTAATTTTGCTACCTCAAGTGAATTATAATAAGACGCTTGCTGATGGAAACCATAGTAAATATTTTTATTCGTTTCTGTTTGATCTAATAAAAACAAATCTAGTTTCGGTATAGAATGGCGATAATGATGGTAAAGAAAAACATCAATGCCAGCGATCCCACTACCGATGTCTACTATTCTTAATGCCTGGGTAGGTAGGTATGGCTTCATAATTTGATACTCTTCTAATAATTTTAAAGCAAACTTTTCCTTAATTTGTTGACGCATTAAATAGGCTTCTATAGGAATAAAATATGTATAGTACAGGAACCTAAATTTTTTTAAAATCCTAAAATATATCTGTAATTCTGTGCGTTGTAACAGAATATATTTAACAGCACAATCAGGAACGACTAAATTAAAAAAATTATCCATATAAATTGAAATAACCTCAATCTAAAATTTTGCTGATTTGCTCAAGATCTTTGAAATTTGACTGGCTAATCGCACCCAAGCCGCTTTTAATATCAGGGAATAATTCATGCCATCTAGCTAAATAATAATCTAGATTATCGCCAATATCTCGACTCTCAGTTCGCCAAACCATTGCTTCACCCCCGATCCGGCGAAGTAAATCGCGACCTTTGCTATAACAATCAGGATACTTTTCGGCAACTTCCAGAAAAATTAAAGGAGCATGTCCCAGTTTAAGGGTAAAGATACTACCATGAAATCGATCGGTCACCATCAAGTCAAGTAACGAATAAATCCCCAATCTCTGATTTAAAGAATAGTGAAGAGGCAGTGAGATTTGCCCTTTGACTCTAGCTCCTAAGAGATTGATGACGTGATAACCTTTTGCCAGGATTATCTGAGTTAGCTTTTTCCTGATAAAACTTGAGCCAACAGCAACACCAGCTAATTGTCCCGGAAATTGTTCAAATTCTTGAGGTGTATCAACAATAGATGAAAAGTCCCACAAAATTGTTGGATCAGGCATATATGAAACTTGTGTTTCCGCCAACCCTAGCTTCAAAAGCATCTGTCGTGTTGCCTCGTCTCTGACAGATATCCAATGGAAATCCTCCAGACTTGAGAGTAACTGTTCCTGATTATGTTTTAGCTGCCAAGATAATTTTTCGGATTTATCAGCAGACACAGCAAAGGCTAATTTTTTCATCCCCTGTAAGCCCGTTAGCCAAAAAATATTAGGAACTGGCGGAATTAGCCCCTGATCTCGAATTTGCCAGACCACATCACTTCCCACCACAATCCCATCATACTCTTGGTTTAGAATAAAATTCTGTACCTTTTGTAGAGTATTGGTCGTACAAGATGCTAGTGATAAAGTGCAGTATTGGTGCAAAAATTCCTGCAAACTCCTGCGTTGAGCCCATTTATACCGATTGATGAATGGAAAGCGTCGCCTAAAAAGTTTACGGTACTCAATTCTCTCTAACGTCCAAGGACGATAATCGATCAGTTCGACGCTGGCTTGGGGAAACTGCGCCTGTAATAATTGCTGAAGACAATACGCCTGTAAGACTGCACCATCATTGACTGATCTATGAAACGTAAGAATGCCTATTTTCACTGCGCCATTGCTCTCTCGATTATTTTATAGACTAGGGTTAGATCCCAAGGATCGCCGTCTTCCACATAGCGGTAAAGTTCTGGATTAATACACAGAAGCGGATGTCTTCCCTTAGCTCCTGTATATTGGTCGCGAGTTACTTGACGGAGAGTTTCGATGGGTTTATAGTCTTCGTTGGTTTCCACAAATTGACCTTTTTCTTCAAAGAAAATTGAATCAGGATGGTCAATCCAGATGTCGGGAAGTAAGTCGGCAAACTTAGCTGAGCGATAATTTTGGCGATAGGGACGTGCATAGAGTCTATGCTTTGTCGCTGCTTCAGTTGCGTTGAACGCTTCGATTATCTGTTGAGTGACTTGATTAACCTCGCTGTCACCCACTGTACCTGCAAATCTTTCCCTATCATTGATATAAACTCCGCTAACGTAGCGAGCTCCAAACGCTCGTGTTTGGCTCCAATCAATGGCTGGCTGGGAAATACTTCGCACTTGGGGAACAGACTGAGTAATATTTCGCCGAACTTGACGAGGAACTAGCTGAGCCAACTGTTTCACCAGGCGGCGAGTCGTTTTAACTGAACTAGGCAGCGGTTTCTGCATATCCATTTCTTGTAGAAATACATTCATATTCACTGTTGCAAAGCGAGGAGAAGCGCCGTGATCAGATACCACTATAATATACTCTGGCTGTAGTTGGTCTAGTAAATTGTAGATGCACTGATCGAGATCTTGGTAGAGTTCATGTATTCTTTTTTGAATTTTGGTCTGAGGTGAATCTGGGTTTGCCATCAGGGATTCAATCTCACTCATGACTATATATTGAACTACAGTAGTGGCTCTATAGGCGAGAAAACCAAATTCAGGCTGGTATTTTTGGGATAATTGTATGAAGGCATTCGTTCTATTTGTCTGCATGGCGGCAAGACGATTGAAAAAGGTTTCTACGTCTCGAATCCCAGATGATATAAATCGTGTATCTAATATATATTGATGTTGGATTAAATCATCCAAACTTTCTGGAGGAAAACATACACCTGCGGGAATCTTAGAAGCACCACTCACCTTAGAACCACCACTAGCCCCAGCAATGAAAAAACCGTCTACATCTGGGGCTGGCATTGTTGTTGGCACATTCATAAAACCTACTTTGTGACCAAACTTTAACAGCTTCGTCCATAATGGTACTATTAAATCGTTATTATTGTAATCGTTTGTGCTAAAACTTTTGGTAAAGTCATGAGAACCATCCAGTTTAGGCTTAGAATAGAATGCGCCCGTTTCTCTTCCATGTATACCACTCAAAATCTCAGCCCAACCTCGACTCCATAAATCTTCTTCTAGTTCTAAACATATTTGCTCATTTAAAATCGCCTTTAAACTTGGCATATTCATTGATTTTAAAATTTTTTGATCGCCCCCATCAATACCAACAACTAGCATTTTCATGTTTATATCCTCCTTTTATAAATATATTTTTAATTAAATCGTTTTTACAAAAACACCAACACGCCCCAATTTGCATGAAGGTAAATGATGTAAGTTACAAAAATCTTCAAAAGCGGAATTAACCCAATAACCATCAACAAAAGCTAGACTATTTGCACGCAAACGCTCCCAAATCATTTCCATGATTTTCATCCGCGACTCATAGCCTTTCATGGCATCTAGAACGGCAAAATCAAATCGCTCTCCAGGTAAATTTTTCAGAATTATCAAAGCATCACCATAAATTGTCGTATTCTTGACACTTGTCCGCAGGTGCATCGGTATCAGCCAACCCCCATACTTTTCCGCTGGAATGACTCCTCCTGGATTGAGATCCCCCAGAGTACCGGTGTTCTTAATTTTTCCTTTACTGGCTAAGCCTGTACGAATCCAGTCCCTAGGTCGAGATAAGGAAGAAGAAAAACGAGGCAAGTCAAGGGATGTTATACTTCCACCAATTTTGTCCAATACATAGTATAAAAATGCTGATGAATATCCATTAGCCACTCCGATTTCAAGAACATCTGGTTGCTCGAATTGAGCCAGAGAATGAGCTATTGCATCTATCTCTATGTCTATAGCTCCTAGCTGATAAGGTTTGTTTGTGAATATTTTTAATTTTGTGTTTATTTCCTTTTTGAAATCGTTATAGTCTGATTTATAAATTAAGTTATTACTCAACTCTTTAGTTGAATGTTCTAAAACCTCTAATACAACTTGATTGATATATTCAGGGTTGTTTGTAGTTAGGTTTAGGTACTCATTTATTAATTGAATAGGTTTATCGGTATCATTATTCATTTTCCTTATTGCCAACCGTCTTTGCAACGTTAAGTATTTGAGAGCTATTTTATCTAAAACCATAAGTTAAATTGTTTAAGTTTAAAAATCTAATTATGAGAAATTTTGGTCATTTTTCTTAACCTTATGAGTAAGGGGATATCAACCAGTAATCTCGTGCTTAATGCGCCAATTAGTTGCACAAAACTAAGACGAACAGCATTCAAACCTATACTAACAGCAACCCCCAGATACAGCAATTTCATCGCGACTACCAGGTTGCGTTTTTGCAATTGGTCAAGACTTACTGCAAGGGGATAAAAAATTAACGATATACAAGTGAGATATACAGCAATGATCAGAACAGAAAACGTAGGAAGTGCTTCTAAGTATTGGGGCTGGGTAATCCACAGAATAACAGACTGACTTAGTAAAAGAGCAAATATCACAGCTATACCGCCTATGATTAGTGCTAAGGAGACAAAACCCTTGACCAACCTATAGAGTTGTTCAACCTTCCCTTTTGCTAAAAGTGAGGTCACTTCGGGTGTGATCGCCGTTTGAATATTGTTTTGGAGTATCAATAACGGTTTGGTCAACTGTTGAGCGATACCATAAAGGGCTACCTGCTGGGGTGATGCCAAAATTCCCAGTAGAAAAAGACCACCCGAGTCCGATGCCAGTTTGAGATATCCAATCAAGTTAGTTTGAAAAAGCGTCGAGACTAGTTCACGGCGATAGGGTTGCAAGGCACGGAAAAGTGTCATGGGGGAGATTGAGAATAGGTAGGGACGAACAACCCCCATGGCTTTAACGAAAGGAAGCACTGTCTGGATGAAGACACCCAATGCACAAGCAGTTACCACAAATTCCAGGCGATAGTTGTCTGTACTATACAAATAAATACCTAACACCGCAAGCATCATTGCAGCACCTAGAGTTTGGGGAATGACAATAGCGGCGAAATCGTCATGCAGCCTGAGGATCGAAGTGTAAAATCCGCTAAAAGCGGCAATCAAAGCTGTACTAGCATAGATACGAAAAGGCAAAGCCAGATCAGCATCTGCGTAGAAGTGTTGGGCAATCCATGGAGATAGAATAAATATTCCACCTGCGATCGCGAAACCAACGACTAGGCTCAGAGCGAGGCAGAGAAAAAGCAGTCCCCCTAAGGCACTGGTATCCTGATGCTGACGGAACTGAGGATAAAACCTGTATATTATATCATTTACACGTACACCCAAAAAATTTTCCAAGAAGCTAAACAGGTGAATGACAATCAGCACTTTTCCGTAGTCAGAGATCGCTAAAGATTTGCTCAAAAGAGCAGTCTGTAGCAACCTGATGCATATCGTAGCCACCGATCCACCCAAGCTGATAGAAAAATTTTTTGTCAATCGCTGCCAGAGCGATGTATCTTCGCCTTTAATGGAAATGAGCCGCTGCCACATGAACTCAGTTTAACTAGATTTCTCAGATGCATGAATATTCCGTTATTGTAAGCGCGGATAAATCGAAAAGGTTTAGTTATGTGACAACAGATCCACCGATGAAGGTTCAACCGGATAGGATTATATCCTGACTATATTGCCTCGATGATTTAAATCCCGTAGTCATTGACTTTTTTTGTTGTTTGAGGTAATTTTTTACCATGGGAAAATGTGCGCTCCTATAGACCCTCTAGAACAGTAGGGACAAGGGGGACTTCCCAGTAATTTCGCGATCGCTCAACCTGGGATAAAAAGCCATCGCATCCAGTTACCGAGACACCAACACCCCCACGCGATCGCGCTTCACCTCTGCCAAGATAGCGCCGCGCCGTTTCAACACCCGTTTCATCTCGTCAGACAATCCTGGATTGCGATCAAACTCAGCATTTTCCACATTTGCTCCTCTCAAATCTGCCTGATTCAAGTTGGCTCGACTCAGATTAGCGCCGCCGAGTTCAGCAATGCTCAGATTGGCGCGAATTAAGTTAGCATTGCCTAAGTTGGCTAAATACAGGTTAGCCAGACTCAAATCCGCCAAACTCAAATCCGCCCCCTGTAAATCCGCCCCGGTGAGGTTCGTGCGAATTAAATCTGCCCCTCGCAGGTTGGCGCGAATCAGGTGGGCGCGGCTAGCATTGGCACGAATCAGCGTCGCCTGAGTCAAATCACTGAGGCTGAAATCCGTATTCCGTAGCTGAGTATTCCGCAATTTGGCACGGTTTAGTTTCGCCTGACTCATATCCGACTCACTCAGATTCGCGCCGTCGAAATCCGCACCTTGCAGATTTGCCTGTCCCAAATAGGCGCGAATAATATAGGCGTCTTTCAGGTTTGCCTCTCTCAGGTCAGTTTTTCCTAGATTTGCCCCTCTAAGTTTCGCTTCATTCAAATTAGCCCCATAGAGGTGAGCCTGGTAGAGATGAGCGCCTCTAAAATCAACCATTTTCAGATTGGCGTAATTTAAGGTTGTCCCGCCTAAATTAGCATCAGTGAGGTTCGCCCCCTCCAGGTTTGCCTGAGTCAGATCCGCATTCCACAGCACCGCGCCGCGCAGATTTGCCTGTCTCAAATCCGCCCCACACAGATTTGCCTGAATCAAATCCGCCCCACGCAAATCCGCCCCGCACAGCCTCGCCTTCATCAGGTTAGCGCCGTGCAAATCCGTTCCTCTAAGATTGGCTTTCACCAAGTTAGCACCCCTGAGATTCGTATCTCTGAGATTAGACTCGGCGAAATCCCGTGCCAAATTCAGACCCACCATTGCCGCCAGTTGAGCTAAATTATCTGTATCCGCCGCGACAACCTTCTGAATCAGGGCTTGGAGTTGGGTAAAAAAACGTTCATCCATCATAATGCAACTCGACTCGACTGAGATAGGGCTTAAACTTACGTTCCAGCAACTGCTGAATAATCAGTCTGTCCAGCACCGCCTGTTTATTGCGACTAATCTCTGGACTCCACAATCGGTCTACATGGGTCAAACAAATATCTCGTCGCGATACTTCAAATGTGGCGTCTACGCGACAGGGAAGGGCAGAGACACGCAATGTGCCGAGTTTGACCTGATTGAGCCAACCATTTAAGACGGGCTGTCCCCGTTCTTCTTCAAAAATCCAGGCGGGGTTTTCTTCGGTGACTTTTGTTGTAATGTGACAAATAGAATGATGATTAAGTTTCCCCTTTGGTGAGGGTTGTCTGGTTGCTCCATCTGCCTGAGGGTTAAGGGTGGATTCATCCAACTCCCCAGAAAAGCGATCGCGGATTGGACGATTGGCAGAAGAATCCGTTTCAACCGTTGGCACAACCAATTCCATAGAACCCATAATCCGGGATTCGTAAGGAATCTCACCCCCCTCTACCCTCAGTCTTAATGCTCCTCCTTTGAGTCCAAACTGAACCCGCCCTTGAGGTAAAGATTCCCACTGTTGGCTAAACTGAAGGGTTAAGTACAGGTCAATTTGTGGCATTGGGAACGGTTGTAGAAACTCCAGATAGTCAGGATGTTCTACAGGTTGCACCGGAATTCCTGCCAATGTCATGTACAGGCAATCCGGACATTTATTTTCCGGTTCTGGCTGAGATAAAGGAGAAATCGAGGAAGGCATTACCGAACACCAACTGAGTAGGGGTTCATCTATAACCGTACATGACCTGGGACTCAGTTGTTTGCCCGCGTAACATTAAATAACTAAATCCTGGCAAATACGCCATATCTAAAAGAGTAGGGTGGGTGAGGCGGGACTTTAATGGAGGGATAACCATTGAATTTGGGAAAGAGTGCGATCGCGGCTGTGATGTGGAGCAAGGATCAGGGCGATCGCCTAGCTTGCCCAAGGCAATCGCGGCATTGACTCGCACCAATTTTTGAGGGTTAGCAGGAACAGAAATGTATTGCGGACTGGGTGGAACTCGATTAGAAAAAAGGGGTAGTGCAGTGAATAATCCATTCGAGGAGGGTGGAACATAACGCCCTGTATCCTTCAGTAGTGGCAACAGGTCAGGAACCGCCGACTGTGCTGATTCTCCTAGATTTCCCAACAGTTCTGCTGCTTGCAAGCGGACAATTGGCTCTGGTGCTTTCAACGCTTCGATTAAGCCGGGTAATGCATCTGTCCCCAACAAGTTTAATGCTTTTTCGGCAGCACTGCGAACCAGGGAATCGTCATCGTTAAGTACGGTAACTAAAGACCTCGCCGTGTTATTATCCGCTTCCGCTCCTAAGATTTTAGGTAGCAGTGATCCGGAATCTTCAAAAACTGTTGCTGCACTGCGACGCAAGTTAGGATCAGAATGCTGTAAAGCTTCTAACCAATGAGATAGAAGGGGGACAGAAGCTCCGATTTGGGAGAGCGCCCATGTTGCATTCAGCTTGACCCACGGATCAGGGTCTTGCAAGGCTTCGGTTAAGGGAGGTGTCGCTAATGATCTGGCTGGCAAACCAATTTTTCCCAGCGCGATGATTGCTGTAATCCGCAGTCGGTTTTCGGGGTTTCCAGGCGGGGTAGGTGGAAGGCGTCGTTCGTTATCCGTCTCCTCCTCTGTTGTTGTAGTAAGACGAGGAGGAGGAGAAGCAATAGGAGGAAAAGGAAGAGGACGAGCAGGAGGACGACGAGCAGGAAGACGAATAGGAGCGGGAGTAAGAGGAAGACGAGTACGAAGAGTAGGAACAGGAGCAATAAAAATACTTTGACTGGGATATCGAGGACTTGATGGCATGGGTACGATCGCCCGACGTCCATCATTCATCATCTCAATCAATCTAGGAACTGCTGGTGCAGCATCATCAGTGAGATTGCCTAATGCTTCTGCTACACCACTTTTAACCAGAGGATCAGGATCGTCCATTGCACTGAGCAATGCTGGAACAATATCTTGTTGGGTATCACTAAGTTGTTGAATAATTTCCCGACGTTTGCCAACATCGGCGGTACGCAGTTGTTCAACTAACTCGGCAACAATGATTGGTTTAGCATTCTCCCCTTCTCCCCGCTTTGCTATCACGGCTGGAGGCGAGCTAAACTTCTCCTCCTGAGCTGCAACTAGGGTCGGGTCAGCCAAAAAACTCACACTTGTTAACAGGCTCAAAGCCACGCCTATTCGAGAACTCATAGTATTGCTCAACTTGGAGTTTTGTCATGCAAGTATCACATAAATATATATCTTCGCAGACATTTTGTTAAATTTTTTCCCATGATGAGAATGAAATCTGGATAATAATGACGAAATCGCTGTAGTGCGAACATCTTGCTCGCCACTAATACCCAATTTAAATGCATCACGGCTTATTCGTGTTGGGCATGGTTTGAGATTGACTAAACTACTAGCTGGGGTCAAAGACGCCATTAAATAAAGGGCGCAATGCCTTGCGCCCCTACGGATGGGATACACTATCGATCAAACATTGATCAACGCTCTAATGTTATTCACATCAAAATCCAGTTGGGCAAAATCTTGCTTGTGATTTAACAAAATTTTGCGGAATTCGGCGGGAATATCCCCATCTTCATTCTTGATGATATATCCATACTTAATCGCCGTTAACACATTCACCAAATAGAGAAGTTGCGTTGCTTCTCCTGAATCAGGAGCAATGGTTGGATCATCCTCATTCCCAAAACTACCATTCCGCAGTCCGAGAGAACTATACAAGACTTCCCCCCCAGCATCCGTTTGGGAATCATTCACCCAGGAATGCCACAGGGTTACGTGGAAAATTACAAACCGACAGAACTGTTTTAAGTTGTCCATATCATTGGCATCGGGTTTATCCGATAGCGTCACCGGACTAACCACTTTCAAACTGCCATTGATGGTGCGTCGAGAATTATTCGGTTGAGTCAGTTCATTCGTATCATACCATTCATACCCATCGTCGCTACCACTATCTTTTCCCGGTTCATACGCCACACTATGGTTAACCAAGTCATCCGATAACCGATGAATTTCAATCCATTCGCGTTCAATCTCATCCTGATAGGTTTGGAAAAAGACCTCAATATATTCCGTCAAAAGCTGCCAATAGAGATTGGCTATCTTGGCAAAGGTATGCGTCTCACATAAAGGCTGACGTGGTTGCCAACCTTTCCAATCCAACTGCGACATGCTCTCATGACAAATCTGCACCACACTCTCTGGCGTCAAGGGTCCAGCGGTAACAACATAGCCCTCATTTGGGTCTACTAATACTGTATCCGCTCGTCGATTGATATTAATCAAGCTCTTGAGATGAGGAATTAACATCAGACGGAGAGGATTTTTTCTCAAGTTACGGAAAGCCGCAACTGTATATTGCTCCATCTGTAAATGAGCTTTAATATAATGTTCAATCAGTTCAGCTGCGAAGAAAGTGTTGGTGCGGAAAATTCGCTTTGCCTGCAACCATTGATCGCCGTCATTGGGAGTATAGGTAATCGGTTCTTTTAAGGCAGAAAAGGGAGCGTAGGAATCAGGCTGTCGGCTTTGAATAGTAATCGAGGTGGGTAAAAATTTGCCATCTTTTACCTCAAACGTCGCATCGACATTGTGCAGGTCATGAATCTGATCTTTTTCGTAAGCATCCCAGTTAAACGTAACCTTGTACTCATTCGGCTTACTCTTATTTTTTTTCGGTAAGCAGGGATTCATCCCATTGAGAACCCGTAGCCCAAAAAATTCATCACTTCGGGTGTAGCCCGGATTTTTTCGCTCTAGCTCAATTGTGGAATTGGGCGGATAATCCCCTTGAATCTCCTGGAGAGACGGTTGATTCGGATTGAGCGTATTTTCGATAACATGCTTGGCTTTAATTGGGGTTAAACGATTAGCGGCTTCATAACCTTGCAGTTTGCGACCAATCGCATCTTCGTCCGGTGTTCCCTCTAACTCGGTAAACAGAATGCGGGGGAAGGGATTGGTGGGATTATAAAGCCAGTAGGGAACAGTGCAAGTGCCAAAGTCATACTCCTTTTGCGTGACATTATCGGGTCCTTTAATCGTGTAGGCAAGACGTTTGGCAAGCACCAATTCATTGTTGGTATCGAAGCTGCTGCGAATTTCGATGACTCTCAATTCTAAATCTGGCGTATCTTTAAACCCCGCTTGTTCCGGATCATAGTAAATCTGAAAATACCCATTGCGATCCGTGACACCTTTACCTAGATACTCTTCCGGCGTACCAATGTCTCGATCCCATAACTCCACTTCCATATTATGTAAGGGGTTTTGGGTGTCACTGAAGACAAGCTGACCGACAACTTGACTTAATTGAGACCGTTGTTTTGCCGCTTTTTCCTTGAGTTTTTGCTGAATGGCAGACCTGTTAATTAGCCTGAGCTTTAAAACTTGTAATAGTTCTTGAACAATCGTTTGCGACTTGGTCATGTTGATGTCCTTTTGTTAAAAAAACGTTACAGGTTTATTGATGCCCTTTTCCGGATGATGCCGGAATCCCTAATCATTCATGAAATAGCCTAAAGGCTGAAGCCGGATCAGGGCGACGATTCGTTGACCCATCAGCAATTGGCAAATAACCAACAATCGGCTTTAGTAGCAAATAGCAATAGATTTGTCAATGCATGAACCCGAAAAAACTAAATAATTATGAGTATAAATCAGTTGTGAAATAGCGATCCTTGCTGGGCAAGACTTTCAGCCCTATTGGTGTTCACGACTCATTTAAACTGGCTCGACTGGCTCCATTTTGGGACAGATTCATACTGTATACTATTTTTATTCATCTTTCAAGTTGGTTAGGATCGATGTCATTTGATTAAGAAATGTTGAGTATTTTTGCCAAAGTTGAGCTGAATGCCATAAAGTTCAATCCGTATGATGATAAAGTTATAAATTAACCCTTTCCAGCAAGCAAAACCCAGAAGAATTAGGATGGAACATCAAAAAATACTCGAAGTCCATGAGCGTCAACTTAAGTTCTCGCGCCTCTTGGCAAAAATTGGACAGAACAATCCCATTGGCAAAGTCATTCGTTTAATGGCTTATTTTTTAGACCTTCCGGTACTAACCAAGCAATGGCGAGATTATCTGTATGTGCGGAAGGAACGAATCTCCGATAAATTTCTGGGTTTGGATCAGGCGATCATCCATACCACCTACGCTGATGCCAAAAGACTGGTTGAAACTATACCCCAGAAACGGGATAATTATTTGGGACCCTTGAAGATCAATGCTCGCAGTTATTTTCTCGGTCATCCCTTATGTTTAGGAACCAATGGTGATAAACATGCCGGAATTCGAGCGTTATTTTTTCACGCCTTACCAAAACCCGAAGAAACAACAGAGGTATTAGCCAAGCTAGTCGATGAAGGACTAGCTACGGCGACGAAGCAGGGAACCCTAAATGTCAAAACTGACCTGCCCAAAATGATTGTCGCTCTATTACACGAACTGGTTCTTAACCTCAAATTATCTGAGGAAGAAATTGCTGGGTCAGTGGGCTATATTGGAGGGCTGGGATTAGCGACTGTTCCCAATCTTCTTCATAATACACTGTTGAGGAATAAGACGCGATCGCATATTCAGCATCGCCAACAGTTAGTCGAGGCGTACAAAAAATCTTCCAAGTATCAAGAGTATCTGGCGTTCGGGGCGTCGTATCAGTTAAATGAACAACAGGTTGCCAACAATCTGTTTGATATGATCCACGTTGCTGGAACTGCTGGAACCAGTGATCTCCTTGCTTCGGTGTTCGGTGTTTTATGTCAAGATGAAGCCTTGAGAACAAATATTAATGCTGAGATTGATGCCGTTTGGGATGGTCAAACTCCCCTAAATGCCCAAACATTAGCCCAACTGGAATTAACCGAAAAGGTGATTTTTGAAACAGCCCGTCTTTATCCGCCCGTTCGCTTTGTCAATCAAATGTCTACCGAATCGATGGAAGTAGAAATTGGGGGTCAGCGATGTCCGTTCCAAAAGGGGACTCGTCTAGTCGCTTCCCTATTTACGGCAAATCGCGATCCTGACAAATATGAAGAGCCAGACACATTTAAAACCACACGAGATTATAGCGATATTTTGTCCTGGAATGGCTCGAATCAGGAACGCAACTGTCCAGGCAGATCCTTATCGATTGCCATCGTAAAACTGTTCTGTTTATATGCGTTTAAGCACTATCAATGGCATTCTGTTTCGGGTGTAGAATGGGATATGAAAAAGTTTGCTCCATTTAAGCCCAATCTAGTATTGAATGGCTTTGCACAGCAAACGGATTAATTGTATCGCTTTGGTCGGAAACGTCGTTTTAATTAAGAACACAAATAACAACTCATGGTAACTAGTGAAACTCGACAATTGAATGATATTGCCACTTGGATGAGACAAGACAGGGAAACTGATTTACCAGACATTCTTCAAGGAGTGTTCTTTATGGATGGAAATCCTCTTGCTGATGATTGCTGTACATTGGAAGGTGGACAATGGAACGCGAATAGCCGAACGTTATTTCTTCCTGTATTTGCTCCATTTCAATGGACATTTCAGGTTTCCGAACAAGGGCGTCAGTTACTTAATTTTGTTAATTTCGCGAAGGTAACCTATAAATTTGAATTTGATCCAACGTTTCGCTATGCCATCATTATTCCTATTGTTTTCGGATTAAGTATACCAACATGGTTGGTAGAGTTCTCAATGATTCAAATGGATAATGATATGCAAGGGAATACCTGGAAGCGAAAAAACTCTTGGTTGTTAGGACTCTCCGATACCGGAGAATATACATTCAGAAAAATTGTGGATAAAAACCGTCAGTATACGCTCATTTTTTATGAGGTACAGCCAAAAATTTCCCGCGAACTTTTGGTCATTACTAAAAATGAATAGAACTGTCTTTAATATCCCAAGGTTAAAGCACCGGGACGTCGGGGGTCAGATGCACCGTTTAAAGTTTGATCAACTAACATAATACTTTGGGTACTTCCCATGACATTAGTAACCGTAATCTGATGTCCTTTTTCCTCTAAAAGACGTCTAGTGTCTTTATTTAATCCTTGTTCAATCATCAACTGATCCGGAAGCCATTGATGATGCACCCGAACGGCATTCGTTGCTTCAGCAATATTCATGTCATGATCAATTACATTTAAAATAACCTGTAATATCGAATCCTGTTGATTGCACACAAATGCAATCACGTCAGAATGAGGGTTTCAGCCATTTTTAGTGAGGTTATTTAACCGGATTTGATATAATACCGTCGTGATAATCCGACTCCCTCCCGGACTTCCCGTCACCAGAAACGGCTGCTCATCTTTTAAGATAATGGTTGGTGTCATAGAACTGAGCATCCGTTTTTCCGGTTCAATGGCGTTAAATTCTCCACCAATTAAGCCAAACGCATTGGGGACTCCTGGCTTGGCGGAAAAGTCGTTCATTTCATTGTTCAGTAGAATTCCTGTTTCCGGAACCGTTATTTTACTGCCATAACTAAAGTTTAGGGTATACGTATTTGCCACAGCATTACCCTGATTATCCATGACTGAATAATGAGTGGTATTGTTACTTTCAATAAACGGATTAGGATTACCCGGAGTAATATCTTGACTCGGCGTTGCTTGATCTAAATTTATTTTGCGGCGTAGCTGTTCGGCATAGGATTTAGAGATTAATCCGGAAATCGGGACCGACACAAAATCAGTATCCCCTAAATATTTAGACCGATCCGCATAAGCTAGCTTCATGCTTTCAGTCATCAAATGAATAGTTTGAGCCGTATTCTGTCCCAGTTCACTCAGAGGAAATGTTTCCAAAATATTCAATAATTGTACCAGATGAATTCCCCCAGAACTAGGCGGTGGCATGGAATAAATCTCATAGCCACGATAATTCCCCCGAATCGGTTCTCGGATAACAGGTTGATACTCGGCTAAATCCGCCTGAGAAATCAAGCCATCATTAGCTTCCATCTCTGTCACAATCGCATCTGCGATCGCACCCTGGTAAAATGCCTTTGCACCCTCACTAGCAATCAATCTCAAACTCTGCGCTAAATCCCTTTGCACCAGAGTTTCGCCAATCTGATACGGTTCTCCCCCTAGTTTATAAAAGATTGTCATACTTGCAGGATAAGCTTGCATTCGTTCTTTCACAGCCACTAAGGAACGATGCACATATTCGGAAACGGGGAAGCCATTTTCGGCTAATTCAATCGCAGGTTGTAACGCCCGTTCCAACGAAATTGTCCCATATTTTTCTAGTGCTAAACTTAACCCAGCAACGGTTCCCGGAACACCAACGGCTGCATGACTATAGCGGGATTTTTCAGAATCAACATCACCCGTTTCATCCAGAAACATATCACGAGTGGCAGCTTTTGGGGCTTTTTCCCGATAATCAATGGCAAAGGTTTGATTGTCATCAGCTAAATGAACCAGCATAAATCCACCGCCACCAATATTTCCCGCACTGGGTAAAGTAACCGCCATCGTAAATCCCATAGTAACGGCAGCATCAATGGCATTTCCGCCCTCTTTTAACACAGCCAACCCTGCTTCTGTGGCATAGCGTTCTTGAGAAGAAACCATGCCATTTTCGGCGATAACCGGATGAAAGATATCCCTGGGGCTATAAATAGGGACATCTTGAGCGACAACTTGAGTACAAATCAGACTGACTGTAGCCAGGAAAATCAGGATTTGTTTCGGATAGCGAGAAAAGCGATAATTTCGGATCGTGAGTATTTTTATGCTTTGCTGAAAACGTTTCACAATTGGAATAGAATAGAGTGATTTAGGCAGGAATTACAAATTGTAGAGGCGGGTTTAGCCACAATTGTAGGGGCGAATTTAGCCATAATTCTAGGGGCGAATTTAGCCATAATTCTAGGGGCGGGTTTAGGGATGATTCTAGGGGCGGGTTTAGGGATGATTCTAGGGGCGGGTTTAGGGACAATTGTAGGGGCGGGTTTAGGGAATCAATTCAGATATCCACCAATAACGGAACAACAAAACCCGCCCTCCCCACCGATAAATGACAAACAAAACCTGCCCTCCCCACCAATAACGGAACAGCAAAACCCGCCCTCCCCCTTGATCGATTGTAGAGATATTGTAGACTACTGGACTAACACAGCTAAAGTGATGGATTAGACTTGTCAATTTTATGGGCGCACACCATGCGCCCCTACGGTTTCTGGATGTAATTTTAATTCATCACCACGCCACTGCGCCTAAAACAGGATAAATAATACCCGATCGCAACCAAACGACTATTCCATGCGATCGCTAATCAGTTTGGGAGTTTGCAGCTTTGTCCCCCCACTCGTACCCGCCGGATTAGGGTTGACAGGGGAGGTGCGCTTAAGCGGTACAACAATTCTCTCGCGGTACAGATTCGCTCGTTTTTGGATCAATCCCTTTTCATCAGGGTGTTCATAAACTACAGCACCTCGACTTTGTTGTGCCAAAATTTTACAGGCAAAATAGTTTGCCATAAACTGATCCTGTTTAAACGTTGCTCCCGCTTGTGGGATATCCTTTTTCGCCGGATAATGTTCGGTTAATTCCTTGGGACATTCTCGCAACCACTGCTCAACCCCTTGAGCATAAGCCCTTGCGACTTGCTCTTGACTGATTTGCCAAGTATCCTGCTGACGCCGTAGGCTAAATTTACCATAATGACCTACGGCTTGTACCTCTTTGGCGTCTTTTGCGATCGCGGATAAGATATCACCCTGATTCAGAGGCGTTCCACCAGGATGGTTATGGGTGACGATTTGATTTGTATCAGACGCTTTCCCTTTTGATTTTTTCGGTTTCTTTTTCGATTTCTTGGGTGGAAACACAGGAATATTTGCTGCGTTATACCCAAAACGTTCCGTCTGTTTCAGTTGCATCTGGATATCTGCGGTTTCCTGAGATGAAGTGGATGCCTTTTTGGGAGAACCAAAAGGGCGTGTTTCCAAGAGATTCGTTGCAGGTAACTTGGCTTGTCTGGCTTGGATACCCTCCCCTAAGGAGCGCGTCTGTAGCGAACTTGGTGCTGGGATAAGCCCATCTTCCCCAGACCGTTTTTTGCGAATTCGTCGTCGGATACCCATAGCCCCCTCCAAATTTAGGTGGAGATATAGTTGACATATAGCATCATTTTGTGATTATGTCAATTTTTATCGCCAAGTTAAAGTTATATCATGTCCGGTCAAACACCCCTAATAAAAACGCCTGAAACCCCTGTTATTGCAGCATTGCAATTATGGGCAATCGTTAGGACATGATATTACTTCTTCTCAGACTTTTATTGTGTCCACCTACTTATGAAACACTGAGCATTAGGTTCTCCAATTCTTCAGTGTGTTGTACTAGGAATGGTAAAGTAGGCGCGAACACCTGATGGTTGGTGAGAGCCAATGACAAGACCCGCATAGTTAGCTTGTCGTACATTAAGCTGTGTACCCCATTTGATCGGGAGTCTAGCTTGATTAGCTACACCGATCCCTGTGAGCATCTCTGAAACAAGCCCAAGCCGAACACCCGCGTAGTCGATCTTAGCTCCAATTGTCGGTTTACCATCCTTGATCCTCCAAGAAAAGTAGAGAGTTTCGGGTCGTGAGGCACCCAGCAAACGATGTAAGGGCAGAAACTTTTCAATACCATCTTCCGTGACACCCGTTTTCTCAAGCGCCTGCTGCAAGCGATCGCGGTCACGTTCTTCTTCACCGGGAACGAGATAGGTGGTGAAAAATACGCTAAAACTGGGAGGAGAAGTGGCATCGGCTGCCAGAATATGAGTGTAGTCCTTGTCAAAGATTTGAGCTAATCCTGAAATCTGCGCGATCGCTTCTGAACCCACACCCCGTTGTGCCAGAAAGTACTCAACTTCCGACAGCGGAATTGCACCTCGAATGTACATCTCTCCTCCGGAAACTGACCCAGCGATTGGCAGCTTCATTCCCACAACACAACCCGCTCCAAAATTAGCCAGGGCAATCATTATGGCACAATCTGCCTCAGGAGTTCCTCGGTCTTTTAATATTGCCAAAAACTCATCCACCGCGTTGGGGTCTTCGCTTAAGGTGATTAGATCAACGTGCTTCCCATCAGACCGCAACTCCAACTCTGCATATTCAGCTAGAGGATTCCTGAGTCTGTGTAACACTTCGTCGATATCTTGGGTAACCTCAAGACTCTGAAGTGAACAGAGTTGTCTTAGCCGTTCAATATCCATTACTATTCCTGACCAGCAAAAGCGGAAGCTAGACCACCCAAGCGAAACTTTGCGTCTATACCATCTGAACCATCAGTTCGTGTATGCCCAAAAAACAGTAGAGAACCATTTGAACCGTGAAGAATTCGGGTTCCCTCCTGAGGAACTTGAGCCATCAGTTTTTCTACAGCATCAGCGTGCTGGTTTTGATACTCGAAGACATAGATACTCAGTTTAACATCAGGGTTTTTCACCTCGAAACCAATACCGCCCAAAGCACCGATATTTTCAGGTGGGAGTTCTGGGTCTACTTCCTGGAGTGGTTCATTTGCTTGACTCAGCAGAACACGCGCTCTTTGCAGTTCTTGCCCCAGCATTTCTGTTGTCATGGAATTTCTCCTTTTCATGTCTTGGGATTGGGCATTAGACTGTTTTCTCGGAGAATCAAATGATTGATTTTCTATTTCCGAGTCAGCTTTAGGAGTACTACTTGCCGTTTCATTGCAAGCTGTACCTACATTCACGATAACCATGCCTACCAGAACTGAAATGAATAGGCGTTTATGGGGTACATAATCTAGTTGCATTTGCCCACCGATTTTGCTTAGTTTCATGAATGAAGTCATCCCAGTCTGTTTCGCTCTTGGCTTTGATGAAAGCGTTCTTTAACTCATCTGTCTTGCCGTCAAAATAGGCACTGGCTATGGTAGATTCTGTGACCAGACTCACCAAGACGACTACGCAGTCGTAGTTATTTTGGTAGTTGAGACGTCCGGTAATTGGAGGCGTAACCGCCGCACAAACTTTACGGGTGAAATATTCTGTCACCCCTTCATTCAGAGGTTGACTAATCCCAATTAACCCATTATCAGAATATTTGTGAACTGCCTCGTGAATCATCGTACCCGCATTTCCTCGATCCTTGTGAATCCAGACTCGACCTTGACTATCCACAAAGCCATTAATTTGAGTTTTCTTGCCTCCATTCCAAGTTGAGGCTCCATAATGGGCAATCCCGGCTCGATCCCAGTCGGCATTATCCACTACGGCTACGAGTCCAGCAATTTGCCGACCATTCTTTAGCGCTTCAGCCACATAAGTAGCAATGTGGGTTTGGATATAAGTATCTGCATCACCTGCCGAGGTATGACTCTTCCCATCTTCTGCGGTGGTTCCCGGCTGGAACATGCCCAAGGTAGTCACTAAGGTGAGGTAATCTTGTTCGCCCAGAGCTGTATTAGCTTGGGTCATAAGTGCAGCATCTGACCAAACGGTTTGGCGTTCAGCGTCAGTGGCATTTTCCACCAGAGGTTGAAGTTGGCTAAGTCCTGCTGACCAAGGGTTGAGCGCCAGTTCAAATCGGGTTTTAAAGGGAACGCCTGCATCCGCAAGAATGCTCATCATTTCAGACAGAGAAAGTTCAGATGCAAGTCTGGACACTAGCACCGTATCACTTAACGCTTTATTGCGCTCAGCCCCTGTCGCGTTCACCATAAGTTCACGGATAGCCTGCTCATCTGTCCCCCAACCATCTATTGCCGCATTTAGTTTGTCTTTCACAGGCGCATTAAGGTTGCCTAAAACCGTCAACATATCGGCTTGACTCAACTCACTCGAAAGCCTCGATCCCAGTGCCGGGTCATTCAAAACTGCCTGCTTTTCTGTATCTGATGCCCCTTTGGTCAGAGCCTTAATCGCCTCAGCATCGACTCCCCAACCATCCATCGCCGCATTTAGTTTGTCTTTCACAGGCGCATTAAGGTTGCCTAAAACCGTCAACATATCGGCTCGACTCAACTCGCTTGAGAGTCGAGCAACCAACGCTGTGTCAGCTAAAACGGCTTTCTTCTCTGCGTCTTTGGCACTGGCTGTCAGATCCTTAATCACCTGAGCATCACAACCCCAACCCTTCATTGCTGCATTCAGCTTTTGTTTAAGGGGAGCCTCCAGAGCATTGAGGGCTTGAAGCATCTCACGGCGACTCAGTTTCCTTTGGAGTTGACCCATCAGTTTAGAGTCAGCTAATATCTGCTTCTTCTCGGAAGCAGACGCTTTACCTAGCAACTGCAAAATCTTGGCTGAATCTGCCCCCCAACCGCTTAATGCGTCTCTGAGTTCCTCAATGGTACTCTTCGACTTTTTTTGGTCTTTTTTTGCCGGATCATCATCGCGCTGAACAGTACCTGTCTGCTGAACAACATGAGTTAACTCATGGGCAAGCAATTCCTGTCCATTCTTACTTCCAGGGTTGTATTCGCCCTGTTTGAAGAAAACATCTTGTCCTGTTGTGAAAGCACGCGCCTGAATTGAGCGATTAAGCTGGTCAGATTGACTATCAGTGTGTACTTTTACCCCACTGAAATCAGCCCCCAATGTTTGCTCCATCGGTTCGCGGATATCCTCTGAGAGGGATTGTCCCTGACCCCGCTTTTGTTGAATCGATTCTTCTAAGTTAACCGAGGAATTTGTACTCCCTGTTCCCGATTGGGATTTCCTCATTAACTTTGGGCTAATTTTTTTTTTCTCTTCCTCTTCAGGAGGAATACCTTGACGTTGGATAGTGTCAGATTCAAGTTTGGGGTTAACGGGAGTTTCCTCTTTCTCTTCTTCAGGAAATTCTTCCCGTTGTACTGTCCCTGATTCAAGTTTGGCACTAACGGGAGTTTCCTCTTCCTCTTCTTCTTCCTCTTCTTCGGGTAAGGCTTCTCGTTGCACTGTTCCTGATTCAAGTTTGGGGTTAACGGGAGTTTCCTCTTTCTCTTCTTCGGGTAAGGCTTCTCGTTGTACTGTTTTACCCTGAACCGATTGAGTTTGAGGCGAATTAATTTGATTGACGACTTGAGACGCTACTTGATCCGCTTCCTGCTCATACTTATCATTCGGTTCTCCTATCGTCAGCTTTGCCTGAATCGGTGTAGCGCTACTCGGAGCTGACGTTGGAATATTAGCCGCATTATAGCCAAAGCTCTCTGCTTGTTTGAGTTGAGCTTGGAGATCTGGCATCTCTTGTTTAGGTGTAGATGCCTGCTTGGGAGTACCGAAGGGACGAGTTTGCAGCACATTGGTCTTTGGTAATTCGGCTCGTCTTGCCTGGATACCTTTACCGAAGGGACGGGTCTGCAAAGGATTCCGCACTGGTAAAGAGGTTGGTTGCCAGGATGTTTTTTTGTTAAGACGCCGTTTGCTACCCATGACCAGTCTTCCCAACTCAACTTATTGGATACTTAATATTATCCTGCACAAGTCCTTTTTGCAATTCGCGATCGCTCAAATTGTTACGGAACTTTAGAAAATATAGCCTTACCAAGGCAGGGCGGGTTTTGCTGTTCCGTTAGTGGTGAGGGAGGGCGGGTTTTGTTGTTCCGTTAGTGGTGAGGGAGGGCGGGTTTTGTTGTTCCGTTAGTGGTGGATATCTGAATTTAGTCCCTAAACCCGCCCCTACAATTGTCCCTAAACCCGCCCCTACAATTATGGCTGAACCCGCCCCTACATACAATTTGCAGACGTGCCACGGCACGTCTCTACATTAATTTTTACCATCCCTAAACCTCTTATTTAACCCATCCCCTGATTTCTACATCGGTTAAGGGTCGCTCTAGTTTGATATATTCACTCTTAGTGGCTTGTAAAATATGTTTCATCTGTACGGCTTCCCCAGCATCTGCCGCTAGAAATGCCGCATTCATGGCAATACTCCGAATATTACCCCCTGCTACATTCAGTTTTGCCAATTTCCGATAATCCAGTTTCTCGGTTGGTGTCTGTTTCGGAAAAATCCGTTTCCAAATTTCTTGGCGTTGCTCCGCGTCGGGGAAAGGAAATTGAGCAATAAAGCGAATCCGGCGCAGAAAGGCTTGGTCTAAGGCACTTTTAATGTTGCTGGTTAAAATTGCCAATCCTCGATAGGATTCCATGCGCTGCAATAGATAACTGACCTCAATGTTTGCATGGCGATCATGGGAGTCTTTAACTTCAGAACGTTTACCGAATAGGGCGTCGGCTTCATCGAATAACAGGATTGATCCGCCTCCTTCTGCGGCATCAAAAACCCGGCGCAAGTTCTTCTCAGTTTCACCAATATATTTACTAATAACGGAACTGAGGTCAATCCGATAGACATCTAATCGTAACTCTTTGCCGATCACCTCTACAGCCATGGTTTTCCCGGTTCCACTGGCACCAGCAAATAAAGCGCTAATTCCCAGCCCGCGTCTACTTTTTCCGGCAAATCCCCAACTTTCATACACTTTCATCCGGTGGCGCACATGGGTGACAATTTCTGCCAAAACCGTGCGTTCTCTGTCCGGCAAAATTAAATCGTCCCAAGTAGCGGCTGTGTCAATTCGTTGGGCTAATTCTTCCATGCGGGGACGGGCTTGAATACAGCAAACGTCCCACAATTTAGTGGTAAGGGGTGGGAGGGCAGATGGGTTGTAGCTTTCTTCGTCTATAGGTTGTTCATCTTCTTCTGGCGTCTCAATGTCCATTCCTTTGATGGTTAAGCAAGCGGTATGAATATTGGGGGCGCTGAGGTTAAATGTGGAGACTAATAAGTTGATTGCAGGCTCAAGTTTTTCCGCTTTATCGGCTAAAGCGTCTTGCCAAATTAAACGCTGCTCATCACTGGTGGGATGATGGACATCAATAGTAATAATGGGACGCTGGCGTTGGCGGCGTCGATCGCGACTCGTTACAATCAGGGGTGTGTTCAGGCTTTCAATGAAACGGGCGATCGCGCTTTCTCTGGCTGGATCATTGGTTTCGAGATGATCACAGTTGAGCATTAGAACCGTGCTACTTAATGCCCATTCCCGTTCATAGAGTATCTTAACGATATTCAGTTGACTGGTATTCGTGGGTAAAGATTCAGCAGAAAGGGCATGGAGATTAATCCCTAAATGATCGCATACCGCTCGCGCGATCGCTCGTTTACTGGTGACATCTTCTCCACATAGCTGCACTACCGGAAATGTACCCTCGCCCACCTGTAACCAGGTTGTAGCAATTTGTTGGACACTTTGCTGATGAGAGGATACCAAAATACCCGGTAAAGGCATCGGTTCCTCCATACTCGCCAAGCGCTCATCAATATATTGCACCCCGCGCAGGTAATGCAAAATCCGCTCATCAATCCGTAGCGAACTATTGGTTAACGTAAACCCTTCACCCACGTCAATCAACCGCCAACGGCGCAACGGTGCATCTGGCGTCAGCGCCCCCCAATGTCCATGGGGCAATATATTCAACGCTAGAGCAAATGTGGGATAATTGAATTCATCATTACTTTGAGCGATGCCGCAGAGCAACCCCCAAGAGGCGTCAAATTCCATCCCCGCACATAACAACAGCAAATCTCGCTCAAACGATGAAAGCCCAAACATTTGGCAAAGCTGATCTAATAAGGGAGGCGGTGAAAGCGATGTATCGGGTTGATGGTAGGAACCATTTCCATTGGGATAGAAGCCATTAGTTAAGGTGAGAGAGATCCCTGTCATAATTTGATCACTCTTGCGTTCCAAGGCTTGACGCACTCGCGCAATCTCTCCCATCAGATACTGCTGATTGGCTTCTAGCCAGCCTTCGGTTACATTGAGCCGGGATACAGACATGGGCATCGTTAAGCGCAGCAATATTCACCATGATATAGCGTGTGGCGGCAAAAGTTTTCGGTTGGGGGAGCTGGGAGAGCTGGGGGAGCAATGTAGAGACGTGCCATGGCGCGTCTGGGAGCTGGGGGAGCTGGGGGAGCTGGGGGAGCTGGGGGAGCTGGGGGAGCTGGGGGAGCTGGGGAAGCTGGGGAAGCTGGGGAAGTTAACTCAAAACTCTACCTTACCTTGTTCCCTGTTCCCTGTTCCCTGTTCCCTGTTCCCTGTTATTCCTGACGAATGACAAATGACGAATGACAAATAATGCGTATTCTGTTGGTTGATGATGAAGTTGAACTCACTGATCCCTTAAGCCGAGTCCTGAAACGGGAGGGATACGAGGTTGATGTGGCGTATGAGGGACAGTCGGGACGCCAGTTAGCGATGCAAAGCGACTACGACTTACTTATACTAGATTGGATGTTACCGCATCAGTCTGGGTTAGAGCTTTGCCAACAGTTGCGATCGCAAGGGAAAACGACACCTGTTCTCTTCCTTACCGCTAAAGATACCCTGGATGATCGGGTGATGGGATTGGATGCAGGGGCGGATGATTATCTCGTCAAACCCTTTGAATTGCGAGAATTACTGGCTAGGGTTCGCGCCTTGCTGCGGCGTTCAACCGCGACGGAAACCAATGCGCCTGTTCGGTTGCGTGTCGCTTCTTTAGAACTGGATGTGGACAATCAGCTCGCCTACCGCAATGGACGATTAATTGAACTCTCGGAAAAAGAAACCCAGCTTCTGGACTATTTTATGCGTCATTCGGGTCAACTGTTGACTCATGGGGAAATTTATCAGCAATTGTGGCAGGATGAGGAACAACCGAGTAGTAATGTCTTAGCGGCTTTAGTGCGCTTGTTACGCCGCAAAATAGAGGCTCCTGGTGAAGCGCCTCTGATTCACACGGTATACGGGAAGGGATATCGGTTTGGCGAGGGGAGTTGAGTTGAATGGTATTGACTGGTATGTTCGTGGGCATTAGGCTGGCAAGCTTAAAGTCGTGGGTAAAATTTTTCTGGATCGCTACTCTCATAAGGGTTCCTTGAAAATACTTGACCACCGTTTTAACCTTGCCAAGCCCCTACGCTATATCAAGAGTTTCGGCGAGCTAAAAATACGAATTTTCAGTGCCATTAGAGTTAAGTTAAACCACAAGAACCCACTTAGATATCAACTCTCCTAATGCTTTTTCCCCAACAGCCCCTATTGGGTTGAGTCTGGAATATTCAGCTAGCATCCGTCTAGCTAATTGAGAATAACTATAGACAAGGCTCAATTTGTTCCCCGTTGGCTGGTATGGAAATGCTGCCCTACTTAAAAAATATTGACAATTTTTGTTGACATAACATAACTAGGGATTTTGCGCTAGGATTTGGATCTTACTTCATCAACACTTCATAGAAATTCTCTCAAGAGAGAATTATACTGTTAGGTAAGTACATATACGGGGTGTAACTATGAATAGCATCTACTCAAATTTTTCGTTCAGAGCAGCTAGAGTTGCTTTAGGCGTTGGTTTAGCCACTGTGGGTATGTCTCTGGTGTCGGGTGTTGCCAGTGCCGCTACAGTCACGAGTCTACCTAACTTGACCAAAGAGCAGTTCAATGCGTTAAACTTTACCGAAGTCTTCGTTGCTGAAGGGCGAATTGGTAGAAGCGGAACGAGTGGAGATAGAGAGTTTGGGATTAACCAGCCAAATGGTGATCCTGTTGCCGAAGGTCAGTATGCATGGGGAAGTAATCAACCAGTAAACTTTACACTGACATACGATGGCACAGAAGTCACATATACAGTGGCAGGTATAGATTTGACTGCCAATTTCAGCGGTCTAGCGGATACCATATACCTACGCACCCGACGAGACACAAAAACGTCTAACAGCAATATTCAGGTTGATATGTTGCAGTTAAACGGTATGGATTTGGTTTTAGAGGGTACATCTGACCCTGCTATTTCAACACCAAGCAATTCCGGTACAGATGATGAGGACTATTTGCTAATAGAAAACATCTCCCAGCCTTTTACTCTTACTGGCAGAGCAAACCTCAGTTGGACTGGAACTCAACCGACTGGCTCTAACCTGGCGTATCAAATCAAAGTAGGCACAAGCGAACCTGTTCCTGAACCCTTGACTATCCTTGGTTCTGGTTTAGCGCTCGGGTTTGGTGCATTGTTGAAAAAAGAGTCTTCCAGAAAGCAAAATAAGGTAAAATAACCAGGACGCAATTGCTTTTTACCATGAAGCAAAACGTGCTGAAAGAATACTTGAAGTTACTGTGATTTTACCCACTCTCTTTGTAAGTTAGGTGGATAAAATTATGACCTCTCCCCCAGCCCCTCTCCTGCAAGGAGAGGGGTGTAAAACTATAACTTCTCACCCCTCTCATTCTCCCCAATTAGATCTCCCTTCCGTCCCCCTTCAAAAAGAGACCAAAGGATGCTTCGCTTTTTGTTCCATGGGGAAGCCAGAGGAGGCGGGAGCTTTTTTTGCACGGGGAGACCAAAGGATACTTCGCTTTTTGTTCTCCGGGAGATGACTAAGGACTAAGATTTTTATTCATAGAAGGGGGTTGGGCGTTAGGTTTTTTGTTGCGTTTGTCTGTGTTCAACTACTTAGTTACTCTAGAATAGGGGGATTTTTAAGAGAGGATTAATCACAAATGTTTGATAAACTGCCCATTCGGGCTGGTATCGTCGGGACTGGATATGCCGCCAACCAACGGGCGCAAACACTACAGGCGGATGCGCGATCGCAGCTTGTGGTTGTCAGTGGGCATACCCCGGAAACTGTGCAAGACTTTGTACAACGTCACCAAACTAGCGCCGTCGAGTCTTGGCAACAAGTGGTGGCACATCCGGATGTGGATTTAGTCTTTGTTTGTACGATTAATCGTGATCATGGTGCGATTGTTAGGGCGGCTTTAACCGCAGGGAAGCATGTGGTCGTCGAATATCCGATTTCCCTTGATCCGACAGAAGCCGAATCCCTAATTGCCCTTGCCCAAGCTCAAGGCAAACTCCTACATGTGGAACATATTGAGTTATTAGGCGGTTTACATCAAGCCTTACAGCAATCATTACCAGAGATTGGTACTCCTGTTTATGCCCGGTATGTCACTATTGTGCCGAAACAGCCAGCACCGCAGCGCTGGACATACCATCGGGATTTATTTGGCTTTCCCTTTAAAGCCGCATTACCTCACATCCATCGATTTACCCATTTATTTGGCAACGTCGCAACCGTTAGCTGTAATGCTCAGTTTTGGCAGCACTCAAACTATTATAGTGCCTGTCTATGTACGGCTCAATTACAGTTTGCCCAAGGTTTAATTGCCCACGTCACCTATGGTAAAGGAGACGTATTTTGGCAGAGATTGCGGATATTTGAAGTCCACGGCGATCGCGGGACGCTGGTATTTGAGGGCGATCAAGGTAAATTAATTCGCGGCGAGGAAGAACACCCCATCCCTGTTGCAGGGCGTCGCGGTTTATTTGTTCAAGATACGCAAATGGTATTGGATCATCTAGTGGATGGAAAATCTCTGTATGTGTCGAGTGAATCCAGTTTATATGCGCTTCAGGTTGGAGACGCCGCTTGCCAATCAGCCCAAACCAATCAAATGATTATGTTGAAATAGGTGCTTATAGGGTTGGTGACAATAGTGCTAGATAATCACTCTCCACTGTCTCAGCCCAAACTCTGCCACTCTGTCAGGGCGGGTTTTGAATAAACTTGATCATCAATAGCAAAATGAAAGCCCTAAACCCGCCCCTACTTTCGGAAAAACATATAACTATTAATCAAGTTCAACTTGCACTTCCACCCGATCGAGACCGCTGCTTAAATTCTCGTGTCTGCGGAAATTGATCGGACTGATCGGTGGAGATAAGGGTTCGTTCACTGAGATTTCCACATCTTCTATTAACTGGAAGTCAGTACCAGCTTGGTTGTTAAAATTAATCTGGCTACCACCTGTTCCTCTCCATGCTAGGGCTGGATCGTCTAAAAAGAACTGGTCAAAATCATCACCGAGATTTCTCTGTTCAATGCCCCTTAAGGATTCACCCGATAGAGTAACGTCGTCGGCTTTGGTCATGACTGGTGATTGAGCCGAGACAGGGTTCGCTAAGCCGAAAATGGCGGTTAGGATTCCGATGGCTGTAAGATTTTTATATCGCATTGGCGTTCTCTCCCATGAGAGTTTGTTACATTTTTATTATTTTTAACTTGAGTCCGGTTTACCTCTATCAGAGGAAACGATAATTGACAAAGAAGTATCTGCAAGAAGATAGATTTTTCTTCAGAAGCTGTAGTTTAATCATCTGTACTCTATGTTTAACCCAGACGCGATCGCGCCGCTTACCACGTCCCATCGGTGTCTACTGAAGCTGAGGAAGCACAGACGTTGCCATGGCACGTTTGGGAGAGGGGCTGTAGGGGCGGGTTTTACCGCTAAGGTTCTGTCGATGTCCGATAACATGACTAAACCTGCCCTTCTAGGTGTGTAGAGGGAGCAAACAAATGACAAATGACGCATGTCATATTAACTGGGGTTACATCTGCCGACGCACTAACCGGACTTTGACAATAGGTTGGTGTATACGTTGAATGGACGAGAGGATGAGTTAACCGTGAATCTATCGGTACGAGTCTTTCCCAGAACTTTTGGATATCAAGGGGAAATGAGGTATGAGTTTACTCAGGCAGATGACTTAGTCGGAGTGGTATCTGTCTGTGAGGATGAAACCTCCTATTTTATTCATTTCTTAAATGTCATGCCTGGTAATCGTGGCAAAGGGTATGGGTCTAAAATCCTGAAGATGCTTTGCCAAATGTTGAATGATAAACCGATTACTCTAGAATTGGACAAGGGTAGTCCTTTTGGCATAGAAAATTTACGCGCCTGGTACAGCAGACATGGTTTTGTGTCAACGACTGAGGATTTGATGATACGCCAGCCGTCTATTCGCCGGATACAGGAAGCATGATTTCGGAGATGGGGTGAAGGGGAGCAGGGGAGGCTGGATACAAGCCACAATAGGATCAACTCTTGACTCTAAAAATTCGCGAATGAGTTACTGCCTTAACCTAACTTGCCCCAAACCCGACAACCCTGATCATGCCAGATTTTGCTCCACTTGTGGGTCAAGATTACTTTTAGGCGATCGCTACCGGGCGATGGAGTTGATTAGTCAAGGGGGTATTGGTCGTACCTTTCGGGCAATTGACGAATCGGAGTCGGGATTACCCACTTGTATTATCAAGCAGTTTTCACCCACCAATCAAGGGACAACCAATATTGAGAAAGCGGCGGCATCTTTTCGTCAAGAAGCCGCCCGATTACAAACTCTAGGTGAACATCCCCAGATTCCCCGACTGCTGGCTTATTTTGAACCTAATCCGCAAACGGGAACAACGGGTGCGATCGTGCAACGCTTAGTGGAGGGAGAGAGTTTAGCCCAACAATTAGCCCAATCCGGATCATTTAAGGAAACCCAGATTCGCCATGTCTTGGCACAACTATTGCCTGTATTACAGTATATTCATGCTCATCAGGTTATTCACCGCGATATTAACCCAGCCAATATTATTTGTTCTGCCAGTCCAGGAATCGAGACAGAAGCCGAGACACTGGTTCTCGTTGATTTTAGTGCCGCCAAACTGACGACGAAAACTGCATTAGCCCGAACCGGAACGACGATTGGTTCTGCGGCTTACGCTGCCCCAGAACAGCTAATGGGTAAAGCGAGTACGAGTAGTGATTTGTATAGTTTAGGGGTAACTTGTATTCATTTATTGACTAGCATTCATCCTTTTGATTTATTCAACAGTTTAGAAGGAATTTGGGTGTGGCAAGACTACCTGGTTGAACCGATTAGCGATCGCCTCAAGCAAACCTTGAATAAAATGCTAGAGGGGGCGGTAAAACTGCGCTATCAGTCAGCCGCCCAGATTCTCCAGGATTTGCATCTAACCCAGACGTTAGCCCAATCCTTGTCAGTCGCTTCCCCAAATCCATCGGTTAAACCAAACACGCTAACACCGACGTGGCAATGTGTACGGACGTTGCGGGGTCATTCGAGTTCGATTCATGCGATCGCCTTTCATCCAGACGGACAGATTCTGGCTAGTGGGGGTGCGGATCGTAGCGTCAAACTCTGGCATCTGGATAGTGGTATATCCAGTTGTACATTTTCTGGGCATTCTAGTCTAATTGATACCATTGCTTTTAGTCCAGATGGACAGTTTTTAGTCAGTGGTAGTTGGGATCACACGATTAAAGTTTGGGAATTAACGACCCAAACTTTAAAGCATACCCTGAAGCAACATTCAGGTTGGATTAAATCAGTTGCTTTTAGTCCAGATGGTCAGATTCTCGCCAGCGGAAGTGCTGATAAAACAATTAACATTTGGAATTTAAACATACAAGACATACAGAAAACTTTTGATGGTCATTCCAGCATGATTAATACGATTGTCATTAGTCCAGATAAAAAAACCTTGGCAAGTGGTAGTGCAGATCGCACGATTAAATTGTGGAATTTAGCCACAGGTGAGATTCAACTAACCCTACATGGACATACCGATGCCGTCAATTCACTTGCCTTTAGTCCTAGTGGTCAACTTTTAATCAGTGGTAGTGCGGATGCGACGATTCAAGTCTGGAACTTGAGGACAGGTGATATTTTATTGACGCTGACTGGACATACAGATGCGGTTCATTCTGTTGCAATCAGCGCTAAAGGTCGCCTATTAATCAGTGGTAGTGCTGATGGAACGGTTAAACTTTGGCATCCGGGTCGTGGAAAACTGCTCCAGACATTATCGGATCATTCCGCTGGTGTCATGTCTGTGGCAATTAGTCCAGATAGTTCAACCTTGGCGAGTGCGGCTCAAGATAAAACGATTAAAGTTTGGCAATTTATTTAAGTAGGGAACAGGAAACAGGGAACAGGAAATAGGGAACAAGGTAAGGTAGAGTTTTGAGTTAACTTCCCCATCTCCCTCATCTCCCCCATCTCCCCCATCTCCCCCATCTCCCCCATCTCCCCCATCTCCCCCATCTCCCCCTGCTTCCCCTGCTTCCCCTGCTCTCTACCCCACCACAAGACTTATTCAGCAGCCCCTAATTGTAATTCCACCTCGCTCGATACCCTCGATTATCCAGATGGGTAAACGTCCGACCATATCCCAATCCACCGGGCCACCAGGAATCAAGTTGTCGCTGCACGTCTCGCGGTGTTAGTCCACTGACCACGAAGTCAACCCCATGTCCTTGTAAGTGAGTGGAACGCGTCGCACCACCAACAGCACGATTCACACGCGGGGGTCGATACCAACTGGTAATAATCGTGGAGCGATTTCCCAACCGTTCTCTCACCTCTTCCATCCGTCGCGCCATGGCGATGATGTTATTCACAATCAGTTCATTAACGGGTATACGAGTCCCATTTTTGGTTGCTTCACCCCAGGTAAAGTTGCCATTAGGTATAATCGAGTCGTCTGTTCCAACTTGTCCGCGTCCTGGTAATCGGAACAAAATACCCCGATTCACGGGTTCGGGTTCGTCCATTGGCGGGGAGTAGGTGGCGATTTTGAGCAAATCGATGTGACCTTCGTACACATACCAGTCCAGGCGGTTAGAATCACTGTCAATTGGATTAATTAATTTCACCAGCAGATGAACGCCTCGTTCCTCGAAGGTTTTGACCGCGAGTTCTCGTCGGGAAACGGGGAATTTATCGGAGTCAGGTAGGTCTTTGGCTTGTAGGGGTTTAGTCTTGAAGATGGTATCTTGGGTGACGACTAAGGTGGAGGTGTTAAGGACTTCAGCGTGTCCTTGAAACACATACCATTCTGTGCGATCGCTAAGGGGATTGGCTAAGGTGACTTTGAAATGATCCTTCTCCTCCTGATAACTTTTGAGTCCGAATTCTCCCTGGGAGACAGGGTGCTTCTCGGAGTCGGGGAGTTCTGAAGACTGAACAGGCTTAGTTTTGAAAACCGTGTCAGTCGTTACAACTAAGGTTGCCATCTGTTTCTAGATACGCAGGGGAATAGCAAGGCAAGTCACGCTGCTTAAGCTAGGTTTGTAGTTGCGTTTTAGCGCCATAAACCTCTAAGTTAGTGACATTTACCTAGATTAACACTAGAAATCCATCATTGCCTTTTACCTTGCAACCTTCTTCTTTCCCTGGAGCTTGGTTTCCACCAATAGTATTAAGTATTCAACCGGACATGATATAGCAGTACGCTGTCATGCATTTAAATTGGGAATGGGTAGCGAGCAAGATGCAAAGCCTGCGGCATGGCTTCGCTAAACGCACTACAAGGATTTCGCCATTATTGATATTAAGGTTTAAATGCCGAACAGCTTACTAAGACAGGTTAAGACATTCTTTACTGTTCCCTGTTCCCTGTTCCCTCTTGGGCTAACTGATGTCCTTTCCGTACCCCGTAGTGCTATATTACTGAGTCAAGCCATGTTCAAGGGCATAACGGACTAACTCGGTGCGGCTATTGGTTCCAGTTTTGCTAAACAAGCGACTGACATATTTCTCCACATTGCGGACGCTGGTTTCTAGGCGGCGGGCAATTTCTTTATTCATCAGCCCTTGGGCAACCAAATCCAGAACACTTTGCTCTCGCGGCGTAAAGTCAATGCGAATGGGTGGGGGAGTTTGAGAAATATTACCCCGTTGAGCCAACATTTCCCGAATCGCGGTTAGTTCTTTCTCAATGTTTCCTAAATCCGCCGTACCCGCCGTTTCCTGTGCAGTAGCGGCACGACGTTCCAGTAAATTCTCGACAATGGCGACTAATTCATCCGTATCAAATGGTTTGGACAGATAAGCATCACAACCTGCTTGATACCCTTGAATCCGGTCTGTAGTCATACCTCTAGCCGTGAGAAAAACCACTGGCAGTGATTTGAAACGCGGGTCTTCTCGCAACTTCTTGAGAAACTGATACCCATCGACCTGAGGCATCATAATATCGGTAATCACCAGATCGGGGGTTTTTTGTTGCAACATTTGCCACGCATCATTGGCATTACTAGCCACATCGACGCTAAACCCCCCCACCTCTTCTAAATACTCTTTGACCGCCACCCGAACGCCCGGTTCGTCATCGACCAGTAACAGTTGTGCTGACATCTCTCACTTCCTTTGCCATTCTTTATCCTAATGTAGTGGAAATTTATAATAACGGCGTAGAACTCACAAGTTCAACCCCAGCGTTGAGGGGGACACCCAGCTCAAATCATTACTCTAGTTGGGGTAGAAGTCTCTCTTCGTGCCTCTATTCCCGCCGTTTTTTGAGTTTTTCTTTCTTTGGAGAGAGTCAACTTTCTCCCTTACCCTCTTGAAAAGAGTTCCACACAAGCGGACACTAAGACTTGAGAGTCTATCGGCATTCCAGAGGTGTTTCGTGAAAAGAGTATTAGGTATCATTCTCGGAGGTGGCGCGGGCACCCGCCTTTATCCATTAACCAAGTTGCGGGCTAAACCGGCTGTTCCTTTGGCAGGTAAGTACCGCCTGATTGACATTCCGGTCAGTAACTGCATCAACTCCGAGATCTATCAGATTTACGTTCTTACCCAATTTAACTCAGCGTCCTTGAATCGGCACATTGCCCGTGCCTATAACTTTGCTGGCTTTACCGACGGATTTGTTGAAGTTCTAGCTGCCCAGCAAACTGCTGAAAATCCTAGCTGGTTTCAGGGCACAGCAGACGCGGTTCGTCAATATTTATGGCTCCTAGAGGAGTGGGATGTTGATGAATATATCATTCTGTCCGGCGACCATCTCTATCGGATGGACTATCGCCATTTCGTGGAACACCACCGTGAAACGAAAGCTGATATCACCCTTTCTGTGGTGCCTATCGGTGAAAAACTGGCAACCAGTTTTGGTTTGATGAAAATTGATCACACGGGCAGGGTAATTGATTTCAGTGAAAAGCCCAAAGGGGATGCGCTGAAGCAAATGCATGTGGATACGACGGTTTTAGGGTTGAAGCCTGATGAGGCAAAGGAAAAACCCTATATTGCCTCGATGGGAATTTACGTCTTTAGTAAAGAGGCGTTGATTAAGTTGTTGCAAGCCAACCCCGAACAAACCGATTTCGGTAAAGAAATCATCCCAGGGGCATCAGGAGATCATAACGTTCAAGCCTACTTGTTCAACGACTACTGGGAAGACATTGGTACCATTGAAGCGTTCTATGAGGCTAATTTAGCGTTAACTCGCCAACCCCAGCCGCCGTTTAGTTTCTACGACAAAGAGGCACCGATTTATACTCGCGCCCGTTATTTGCCTCCGACTAAACTTTTGGATAGTCATGTGACGCAATCGATTGTTGGAGAAGGTTGTATTCTCAAAGATTGTCGTATCCATCACTCGGTATTGGGAATTCGCTCTCGCATTGAAGCGGGTTGTGTGATTGAAGACACGTTGATTATGGGATGTGACTTCTATGAACCCTTTGCCGAACGTCAATCTAATGTAGAAACCGGACGTGTGCCCTTAGGGATTGGTGCAGGAACCACAGTTCGCCGTGCCATCGTTGACAAAAATGCTCGGATTGGTCACGATGTTCAAATTGTGAACAAAGATCACGTCGAGGAAGCTGAACGTGAAAAACAAGGCTTTTTGATCCGCAATGGCATTGTCGTTGTCCTCAAAAATGCCGTAATTCCCGATGGAACAGTCATTTAGGTTTTGATTAATGACTAGGGAGATGAGGAAAAGAAAGTGTTGAGTGTTGAGTGTTGAGTGTTGAGTTGACTCAGATCTCGATGTGTTTGCTTCCTCATCTCTCTTGTCTCCCGAAACAGAATACCGGGAAATCCACACTGGTTAGTTAACAGAAGCTAAGCTAATCTAACGATTATTAGCTATCCACACTGAGTTAGGGTTATGCTTTATAGGTTGAGGTAAGGCTTCAACAACCCTAACCTAGCTATCACGCTTAGGTTAGGGATTGCCAGAGACAGGGCTGGCAACGTAAGAGTTGAATAGACCATTGAGCCGCTAACTGATACACACCCCCAAATACTTCCCCAGTTTGGGTTCACTGTAAGC
>NZ_JAVJTO010000058.1:0-23719 GCF_040220235.1 Coleofasciculus sp. B1-GNL1-01 | reverse complement strand
ACCGTCTTGCATCCTGGAATTTTCGCCGACAACAGCACCAAATTTTACCTCGACAGAGGGTCAACATCGAGCGAAGTCGAGATGTTAAAACCATTGCCCATTGCCTATTCCCTATTGCCTCTCCCCACCACAAGACTTATTTAGCAGCCCCTAAGTAAGGTTTTAAACTGGGACTATCTGACAATTCATCTCGAATCTGTTGCCGAAATGTAGTGATTTCGGATTTCCACTTATTTTTATTGTATTCTTTTTCTGATTCCCAGTAACGCAGCTTGAGCAAGTGTTCCCAAAGTCGGGTCAAGAGACTTTTAACCACTCTTCTGTTATTTTTTCCTATGCTTTCCAATTCATCCAATAAATTTTCCCAATCAACATGAGTAAATTCTCTGGAGCGGAGTTGTTGTATCGTTGTCTCTAGCCAGAGGTGATAATCTTTATTGTATAAGGTTGATATATTTTGCTCTGTTGATGTTTTCATCAGCTTTTGGCAATTATTGGGAAGGGGAGATATTAGTAGTAGAGACGTAGCCTGCTACGTCTCTACATAAATATTAAACTATAGGCGCTGTTGCGCCCCTACCTCCCCTACGGCTAACCACCCAGGGCGCTGGCACCGCCAACGACTTCCAGAATTTCTTGAGTAATGGAAGCTTGTCGCGCTTTGTTGTACGACAGGCTGAGGGTGCCAATCAATTCAGTCGCATTATCACTGGCGTTGTTCATCGCCGTCATCCGGGCTGCTAATTCGCTAGCGGCTGCCTCTTGTAATGCCCGCAGTAACTGGTTGTTCAAATACAACGGTAGCAAGGCATCCAGAATTTGTACCGGATCTTGTTCAAAGATCATGTCACGAGGTAAAGGACGATTTTCTGTCGTCACTTTTTCCCGTTCTACCTCAAAGTCACCGCCACGAGTGGTGAGGCGGAAGATTTCATCATCTTGTGCTTCTAATCCTTGGGCGGTTAAAGGTAATAAGGTTTGTACCACGGGACGAGAACTAATTAAGGAGACAAACTTGGTGTACACCAGTTCCACCCGATCCACGGTATCCGATAGGAACAATGAGAGCAATTCATCGGCAATCATTGAGGCTTCGGTTGAGGTGGGGATTTGTTCTAAGCCCGTGTATTTGGCGTCAATCGGCTGATCCCGGCGCTCAAAGTATTGGATGGCTTTGCGCCCGATTAAGACATATTTGTAGTCGATGCCTTCTTTCTGGAGTTCCTTGGCGCGGTTTTCGGCACGGCGGATGACGTTGGTATTGTAACCGCCACACAAGCCGCGATCGCCGGACACGACGAGTAAGCCAACAGACTTGACGTCCCGTTGTTTGAGCAAGGGTAAATCGGCGTCTTCAAACCGGAGACGGTTCTGCAAGCCATAGAGGACTTGCGCCAAGCGATCAGCAAAGGGACGAGTAGATGTCACCTGTTCTTGGGCGCGACGCACCTTCGCGGCTGCCACCAGACGCATCGCTTCGGTAATTTTCTGAGTATTTTTGACGGATTTTATGCGATCGCGAATCGCTTTTAAATTAGGCATAGTTGGTTTTGTTAATTGTTGATTGTCCAGGGTTCATAGCTATTTCCCTATGAACCATGAACCCTGAACGATGAACTTACGCAGAGACTAAGAACGTCTGCTTGTACTCAGCCAGTGCTTCCTTGAGGATGTTTTCGGCGTCTTCAGTGAGGACTTTCTTCTCCTTGATAATCTCAGCAAACTGTGGCTTGCTGGTTTTCAAGTAGTCCCGCAGCCCCTTGGTAAAGGCGGTGACTTTCTCAACCTCAATGTCATCTAAGTAGCCATTGATTCCCGCGTATACCAGCGCGACTTGCTCATACACCGATAAGGGGGAATATTGGGGTTGCTTGAGCAGTTCCCGTAACCGTGCGCCCCGTGACAATTGGTCTTGGGTGGCTTTGTCTAAGTCTGAGGCAAACTGGGCGAAGGCTTGCAGGTCATCAAACTGTGCTAAGTCCAGTTTCAGTTTACCTGCCACCTTTTTAATGGCTTTGGTTTGAGCCGCAGAACCCACCCGTGATACGGAAATACCAGGGTTAATCGCCGGACGTAGACCGGAGTTAAATAAGTCAGCCGACAAGAAGATCTGACCGTCAGTGATCGAAATCACGTTGGTGGGAATATAGGCGGATACGTCACCAGCTTGGGTTTCAATAATTGGCAGCGCGGTCATACTGCCCCCACCCAAGTCGTCATTCAACTTCGCTGCCCGTTCTAACAAGCGAGAGTGGAGATAGAATACATCCCCAGGATAGGCTTCACGACCCGGTGGACGACGCAGCAGCAGGGACATCTGGCGATAGGCTTGGGCTTGCTTGGACAGGTCATCGTAGATAACCAGCGTCGCTTTGCCGTTATACATAAAGTATTCGGCAATAGACGCTCCCGTATAGGGTGCCAGATATTGCAGGGTCGCAGGGTCACTGGCGTTAGCGGCAACGACAACGGTGTAATCTAATGCCCCTCTCTCTTCCAGGGCACCGACAACCTGAGCCACGGTGGATGACTTTTGACCCACGGCGACGTAGACACAGATAACGTCTTCTTCTTTCTGGTTGAGAATCGTATCGATCGCGATCGCGGTTTTTCCGGTTTGGCGATCGCCAATAATTAACTCCCGTTGTCCCCGTCCGACAGGAATCATGGCGTCAATCGCGGTAATCCCGGTTTGGAGGGGTTCATGGACAGAACGCCGTGCAATAATACCGGGTGCCGAGGATTCAATCAGACGAGATTCTCCAGTTTGAATCTCTCCCTTGCCATCAATCGGTCGTGCCAACGCATCGACAACGCGACCAATGAGTGCTTCACCCACGGGAACCTGAGCAATTTTCCCGGTAGCTGTTACAGAACTCCCTTCCTGGATGTCGCGCCCTTCACCCATGAGTACCGCGCCGACATTATCTTCTTCCAGGTTCAGGGCGATCCCAACGGTACCATCTTCAAACTCTACCAATTCCCCAGCCATGCACTGGTCTAAGCCATAGATCCGGGCAATACCGTCACCAACTTGCAGAACGGTACCAACGTTAGAGACTTTGACCTCTTGGTCGTATTGTTCGATTTGCTGACGAATAATGCTGCTAATTTCGTCGGGTCTAATGCTTACCATTCAACTAATCCCTCTACTTTTTTGTCATTTGTCTTATGTCTTATGTCTTATGTCATTCGTCATTTGCCTAGTGAATTTAGCTTATGACTTATCACAGACGTAGACGGCTACATCTGGAACATGACGTTTGACATTTAAGTCGAACGACTCAAGCTCACACCAATACGACGCAGTTGTCCACGCAGACTGGCATCAACCACTTGAGACCCCACTTTAATAATCACACCACCGAGTAAATCGGCGTCAACTTGGGTATCTAGTTCTACATCTTGGGCATTGGTCATGGTGAGAACTTTTTGACGCACCGCCTGCTTTTGGTCGTCATTGAGTTCAACAGCGGAGACGACTTCAGCTAAAACCGCTTGTTTTAACTCTCGCAAAAGTGCCTGATACTGCTTACATACGTCTCTCAGAAACAGAATGCGCCGCCGCTCTACGAGAATCTTTAAAAAATTCACCATGTAGGGGTGAATTTGATCCCCGGTGATTTGTTCTAAGACAGCTTTTTTGTCATCGGCTTTGACAATCGGATTGCCTAAAAATTGCTCCAATTCCTCTGATTCTTTCAAAGTATCGAGCAACGCGGCAACGTCTTCACCGAATTTATCCACGAGGTTATGTTCTTGAGCCAGAGACATCAAAGCCTCTGCATACGGCTCAACTACCTCAGCACTAAATGAACTTCCTTTCATGATTATCTGGCTCCTACTCGCTCGATGCTGCGGTCAACCAAGGTATGCTGTGCCGAGTCATCCAACTGACTTTTGAGTTGCGACTCGACACGCTCCATAGCTAGGGCGACCACTTGCTGGCGAAGTTGTGCGATCGCACGTTCCCGTTCTGAGTTTAAATCCTGAACGGCTGACGCTTTCATCCGTTCCACATCTTTAGCCGATGCAGCCAAAATTGATTCTCTAGCGGCGTTGGCATTTTCTTCTGCTTTTGCCCGAATCTTTTCGGCTTCCGCTTGCGCTTGTGCCAGCTTTTGCTGGGCATCCGCTAAGGCGGCAGCGGCGTCGTCCTTCTGCTTTTCGGCATCGCTAATTAATTCTTCAATACTGGAACGTCGCTCCGATAGGGTATTCCCTAAAAATGATCGCCCAAAGTAAATCAGTACCCCGATAATAATCACCAAGTTAATTACATTGGTTTCTAAAATATCGAGGTTGATACCAAATCCTCCTTCTGCGGTAGCTAACATTGAAAAACTACCCATAATAGCCATATACACCTGCTTTAATTGAGAACTGCTATGCGGCTTTACCGCTAACGCTGGGTAACGTCTAAACGGGCTATAATTTTCTTTCGTCCGGCGTTATTTTTGATCACACCACAGACAAAAGACTAGGGGTTAACCTCTCGCAAACCCCTGCTTCGCTACCCGGATAAAGCCGACATTACTTAACCAACTCTGGTCCAACAAGTTTTTCCAGAATCTGACGCGAAAGCGAATCCACTTCTTGTTCTAAGGATGTCATCGCTTCAGCTTTTTGTTGGTCAATTTCTTTTTGGGCTTGCTCTCGTTGTGCCTGGGCTTCTGCTTGAGCTTGAGCCATTTTATCAGCCGCTATTTTCTGAGCGTCAGCTTGAGCAGCGGCAATAGTCTCTTGTGACTTGCGACGAGTGTTTGCTAGTTCTTGCTCATACTGTTTCGCCAGATTCTGAGCTTTTTCTAACCGTTCCCGTGCTTCTAATCGGTTCTGGCGGATGTAGTCATCCCGTCCATCAATGGCTTTACTGAGTGGCTTATAAAAAACCGCATTCAATATCGCCACCAAAATTAAAAATTGCAATGCCATCAGAGGTAGGGTGGCATCAAAATCAAATAACCCTCCTTCGGCTGCCTCTTCTGCTGCTTCAACAGCTAGTAAAATTGTCCAATGTATCATGATGTTTTGGTAATCCCACAGCGCACAAAATCGTTAGCTTTTTAGTTGGGATGGGATAGCGTTGTCGATTTCAATAACCCTCCAGATCAACAGCATCCAGACCTCAGCCATTGGGGTCTGAATGCTCTTGTGGCATAAAGCGTTACGAGAAGGGGTTAGCGAATAATAAGACGAGAGCAACCACCAAACCGTAAATTGTCAGCGCTTCCATGAATGCCAAACTCAGTAGTAAGGTTCCCCGAATTTTTCCTTCAGCTTCAGGCTGACGGGCAATCCCTTCTACAGCTTGTCCTGCCGCATTACCTTGACCGATTCCTGGACCGATTGCCGCTAAACCAACAGCTAAAGCAGCAGCAATAACAGATGCAGCAGAAATTAATGGGTCCATGATATTTTTCCTCGCTTTTGACTTTTGACTAAATAACAAACAAACGTGCGTGAAACGCTTACCCTAAACTAATTCGCTAGACACAGCCGAATTCTTTGATTGTTCATCAGAAGGAAGTGGCAAATCTTGATCACTAGCCTCAAATCGCTAGTGATGGTCTTCCATCGCCTCTCCGATATAAGCCGCTGCTAGGGTAGCAAAGATCAGCGCCTGAATCGCACTGGTAAATAAACCCAATGCCATCACCGGGAGAGGTACGAACAGGGGAACCAACAACACCAATACTGCCACCACCAGTTCATCTGCCAAAATGTTGCCAAACAGACGGAAACTGAGGGAGAGAGGTTTGGTAAAATCTTCCAGAACCTTAAACGGCAGCAGGATGGGAGTTGGTTGAGCATAACCAGCAAAATACCCCAAGCCCTTCTTGCTCAGACCCGCGTAAAAATACGCTAAGGAGGTCAGCAGCGCAAACGCCACTGTAGTATTAATATCACTGGTTGGTGCCGCTAATTCACCTTCGGGTAGCTCAATCAGCTTCCAGGGAACAAGTGCCCCAGACCAATTTGCCACAAAAATGAACAAAAATAACGTCCCCACAAACGGCACCCAGGGACGGTACTCTTTCTCCCCGATCTGATTTTTGGCTAAATCCCGCAAAAATTCCAGGGCATACTCCATAAAATTTTGGAGACCACTAGGAATGCGCTGAATGTTTCGGGTAGCAGCAATCGAGGCAATGATAAGAATGGCAATCACGACCCAGGAGGTAATAAACACCTGACCATGAACCTTCAAATTACCAATATGCCAGTACAGATGCTGACCAACTTCTAATTCAGCAAGGGGGAAAGCATTATAGAACGCCAAACCATCTATCATCCTTCTTTCTTTCGCGGCTGGATACCTCGTCCATACTGTGTATGGGCGGTTAGAAAGCCGCGCCATAAACTACAATGGGAAATTTTCAAGCCTCGTCCATAGCTAGGCTATGGGCGGGGAAGTTGACTTCCATCCGGAGATTTCCCCAGCTATCTTTTATCCTTTGGTTGAAATGACTACACAGACTTGATTCACAATTGTCCATTGAACAATTGCTTTTTCTGTTTCCTGCTTCACCCAAGGGAGTTGACTCCTTTGTCCACAGGCGTTAAGTTCGGGTGTAGTCTACCCTACTTTTCACAAGCGTTGGCTGTCCTGATAACGGGAACTTACTTCGACGTAGGCAACAAGGTGCTTTGCAGCATATAAGCAATGAGCGCAGCTTTATACGTCAGAAATCCTAAAAATATGGGCAGAATGCGTAAACTCTGCCATTGACTGGCAACGACTAATAGTCCAATCAATAAAGCCAACCGAGTTGAACTCGGACGCCTCTTTTGGACACCTAACCGCTCAACGTCTTTCGCCAACATTCTCAAGTAAACCACACCAACGCACGCCCCGATCAAATAATTCAAGGCGATGTTGAGTGAGTAAAAAATCCAGACAGAGACAAAAACCACCCCTGTCATTGCTAGAGTGACTGACAACAACGTTTGTTTAAGTTGGTAGTACTCTTGCATTGAGGAATTTTCAGGGGAAGTCTGAGAACTCCCTGGTGGACTTTCCTCGGGTGTGGGCTTGGGTTGTACAGAGTCGTCTGACAAGTTCACAGGCAGCAGCAAACGCTAGTCCATCTAAATTTGGCTGGATCGCATCTAGCCATAGGCGATCATACCACGCCAAAGTAACAATACTTAAAGCATTTTTAATCGTTATTGGTCATTTGTCCTTCCCCATCTCCCCCATCTCCCCCATCTCCCCCTGCTCCCTCATCTCCCCCTGCTCCCCCTGCTCCCCCTGCTCCCCCTGCTCCCCCTGCTCCCCCATCTCCCCCTGCTCCCCCTGCTTCCCCTGCTCCCCCATCTCCCCCTGCTCCCCATTCCCCGTTCCCTACAATAGATGTAGACCCTTCAGGATTCAAAACGTAATGCCAAAGCTCGCCTACCTCGACTGTCAGAGTGGAATTGCTGGTGATATGTGCTTAGGGGCACTCGTGGCAGCAGGAGTGCCGTTAGAGTATTTAAGTGAAAAGTTAAAAGGGCTAGGAATTGACCAGGAGTATCGGTTAGAGTCAGAATCAGTCCACCGCCAAGGTCAATTAGCCACTAAAGTCCATGTGAATTTGCTCACTCAAACGGATCACCATGATCACGCTGAACCGTCAGACCATGAGCATAGCCGACACCTAGCAGATATTGAACATCTAATTACAACGGCTGGATTACCCTCACAAGTCGTGGATTGGAGTTTGGCAATCTTCCGCAACTTGGCAGAAGCAGAGGCGGAAATTCATGGGATGACACCTGAAACCGTGCATTTTCATGAAGTGGGCGCGACAGATGCCTTAGTGGATATTGTTGGCACTTGTTTAGGGTTGGATTGGTTGGGCATTGACCGACTCTACTGTTCTCCCTTACCCACAGGCGGTGGTACAGTACAAGCTGCCCACGGTCGATTGCCTGTTCCGGTTCCGGCCGTTTTAAAATTATGGGAATCTCGGCAAGTCCCCATTTATAGTAACGGCATCGATCGCGAATTAGTCACGCCCACGGGTGCAGCCATTGCGGTCACCCTTGCTACTCAATTTGGACCTCCGCCAGCAATGATTATTCATAAGATTGGTCATGGCGCCGGAACCAGTGAATTGGCAATTCCGAATATCCTGCGACTTTGGATTGGCGAAGCTTCAGAGTTGGGAATTCAGTTTCGAGGACAAGAGGGGACTGATTCTATCACGGATTACCCTTGCCAAGAAACCGTTTGTGTGATAGAAACCCAAATTGATGACTTAAATCCCCAAGTGATTGGGTATGTCTTCGAGGTGTTATTCAATGCTGGGGCGTTGGATGTATTCACCCAAGCGATTGGCATGAAAAAATCTCGTCCTGGGATATTACTCACGGTGATCTGTCCCCCCGATAGATTAACCGTTTGTGAAGATATTTTATTTCGAGAGACTACAACCCTGGGCATTCGCCACTTCACTCAGCAACGCACAATTCTGCAACGGGAAATTCAGCGAGTCGAGACCAAGTATGGCAAAGTGCGGGTAAAAGTAGCCAGTCGCGCTTCCGGAGTTCAAAGTGCGATCGCTAACGTGCAACCAGAGTATGAAGACTGTGCCGCGATCGCACGAGACTATAATTTATCTTGGCGCGAGGTACATCAACTAGCACTCGATGCCTGGTATCGTGCCAATACTCCACCATTAACCTAAGTCAGGGGTGTGGGGAAGATGGGGAAGATGGGGAAGATGGGGAAGATGGGGAAGATGGGGAAGATGGGGAAGATGGGGAAGATGGGGAAGATGGGGAAGATGAAAGTAGTTAGAGTAAGCTGTTGGGCGTTTAAACCTTAATGTCAAGAATGGCTCTCATCCTTGTAGTGTGAGCATCTTGCTCGCTACTAATACCCCATTTAAATGCATCACAGCTTAGAGCTTATTCGAGTAGTATGACACGTTGCTCCGTCTTAGTCCTTTAAACTGTAGTTAATTGTTGGGTTCGGTAAGAATTATGGCAGAGTATCAAAAGATCGAATATCGCATTGGCAAAGATGGCAAAATCACCGAAACCGTCATCGGTGCTACCGGATCACGTTGTACCGAAACCACTAAAGGAATTGAAGCAGATCTCGGAGAGGTGGAAACCCAAGAATTGCTGCCAGAATACTATGAAGGTGACGAAACCCTAACCACGGATCAAACCACGACCCTCAATCAATACTAAAAGGAGAGGTACGATGGTTAATGACCCTAACCTCTTGGGGCTAGGTTTACTGCTGTGGTTTGTCTTAACCACTTTACTCATTAGTCGCTTTGGTCCAAAAAAAAGACCTGAAAGCCATTCTGCTTCACTCTCCGTTGCTGACTCCACTCAAATCCAGGCATTAGAAGCACAATGTCAGCGGCTACGGGATGAACTCGAAGCGCGATCGCAGCAATTATCGACAGATATCCAAGATACCACCTTTGAACAACTACGCCCCCTACTGACTAATTATCCCACCGCTTGCCGGATGACTGAAGAACGCCCGGATTTACCTGCTAAAAATTTAGTCGCCCTCTTGACTCCATTAGAAAATCTAATCGACAGTTGGGGATATGAACCCATTGGTCAACCTTGGGAACAGGTTCCCTTTAATTCCCAACTGCACCAACCTGATGTTGACGATATCACAGAAGGAGAACTCGTTTATATTCGATTTGTTGGTTATCGAGATCATGATCGAATACTTTGTCCTGCTAAAGTAAGTCGTAACTTACCGAGGGGAGTGTCACATTAATGAGTGTGTAGGGGCGGGTTTAGGGACTTTTGTTTAGCTGTTAATGATAACTTTTGTGCAAAACCCGCCCTGACTACCTTTTGATTGCGATAACTATTTAACAAATGACAAATGACAAATGACAAATGACAAATACAGTTGCCATTGACTTCGGTACAAGCAACACAGTTGTCAGTATACTTGAAGCCGATACCAACAGTCCCAAAACTATCCGACTCGGTTCACTCTCTCGCTTGTTTAAAACGAACTCAAGTGAGCCAGATATCCCTGTCATTCCCACCCTAGTTTTTATCAAAGACAATAACCAAATACTCCTAGGAGAACAAGTTCGTTCCCAGCGCTTAGGACAATCTCAACCGACTCGCTTTTTCAAAGGCTTTAAACGAGATCTAGCGGCTGATTTTCAACCGCCTCCGCGTATCATTAATGGTGAATCCTACACCGCTGAATCGGTTTCCGAACAATTTATTCAATCCATCTGGCAGCAACTCAAAGCCCAAAAAATTAACCCCTCTCAGCTTATTTTAACTGTACCTGTGGGCGCATTCGAGCGCTATTTAGATTGGTTTCGCGAGGTGGCACGTCGCCTGGATGTGGAGCAAATTAAACTGGTGGATGAATCCACAGCAGCGGCGTTAGGCTATGCAGTACAGCGTCCCAGTTCCTTGGTATTAGTGGTAGATTTTGGTGGTGGAACGCTGGATTTAAGTTTAGTTCGCACTGCACCTCAATTGGATGCAGCCAAGCGCCAACGCGAAACAGTATTACGGGCGGAAGTGTTGGCGAAATCCGATGCATACATCGGGGGGGAAGATGTGGATAGTTGGATTGTTGAAGACTATTTGCATCAGCAAGGATGGTCAAGGGAAGAGATTGGTGAGGTGGGGTGGCAGAATTTATTGGAGTTAGCTGAACGGTTAAAGATTCGCTTATCTAATACTCAGGAGGCAAAGGAAAGTTGGTTAGATGAAGAGACATTTACCTCATACAACTTGCAACTGGATCGGGATAAATTAGAAGAAATTCTGGAAGATCGCCAGTTTTTGGAACAATTGCGGGAAGCGTTGGATGAAGTTTTGACGATCGCCTTAGGCAAAGGAATTAGTAAGAGTGATATTGAACAGGTGTTGTTAGTGGGAGGGAGTTGTTTAATTCCGGCTGTCCAGCAGTTGATTCGATCTTATTTTGGCAAGACAAAGGTTAAGTTGGATAAGCCCTTTGAAGCCGTGGCGCATGGGGCATTAGCGTTAAATCAAGTGGCAAGTGTGGATGATTATTTGCGCCACAGTTATGCCATTCGCTTATGGGAACCTTATGCTAAAAGTTATTCCTATTTCACATTATTTGAAAAAGGGATGCAATATCCCTGTGAACGTGGGGAACCGTTAACCTTACAAGTCGCCCTTGAAGGACAACGGGAAATACGTTTGGATATTGGCGAAGTCGCAGAAATGGCACAAGCTGAAGTGACCTATGATAGTTTAGGACGGATGACCAGTAGTCAGTTATCCAAGCAAGCGGCGTATCGTTCCTTGGATAGTGATCGCGAACAGGTTTGTGTGGCACATTTAGATCCACCGGGACAAGTGGGAGTTGACCGAATTTCCGTCCAGTTTGAGGTAGATGAACGGCGGGTGTTAGTGGCGACAGTCAAGGATTTACAGACGGGAAAACTGTTAGTTGAAAAAGGCGCGATCGCGAAATTACAATAGGCGGTTTATTTGTATATAGCGCTACGCGCTAGGCAATAGGCAATAGGCAATGGGCAATAGTGAAGAAAAACACTTACTCATTAAGAGATTGAACGATTTGAATTTTTCTGGATATGTCCTAACTAGAGTGCGTAGTGCTATAGAATCAAATTCGGGTTAACTACCGCCGTTATAACCCAGTCCGCGCAGGTAGACTACTGCAACGTGGCGGAAATACTGTAGGGGCGGGTTTAGGGACTAAATTCGGCTATTCACCAATAAATGAACAACAAAACCCGCCCTAGTGGACTTACACAGCTAAAATTATGGAATAGATTTGACGTTTAACCCTGAGCGAAGTCGAAGGGTTAAACCAGGCGCAAGCCTTGCGCCCCTACAATTCTAATCCACCAAATAAGGTGTGCCACGGCACTACCTTACAAATGACGTAGCTTGCTTCTCGCGAAGCGAGTATGACAAATGACGAATGACAAATGACGAAATTCAGTTATTGGTATAACGGTAAACTTATTCTAGGCGATCGCATCGAACTCGCCATTAATGATCCGGGCTTGATTTACGGCGCGACAACCTTTACCACTCTGCGCGTTTATCACTCTTCCCTCTCCCACCCTTTAACCCATTGGGACGCCCATTGTGCGCGTTTACGTCAAAGTTTACAGGTGTTTGACTGGCAATTCCCAGACTGGGAACGCATCCGCTACGGTGCCAAACAATTACTCCCCTCGTTTCCGGTGTTGAGAATTGTGGTTTTCCCGGATGGGCGAGAATGGATTACGGGGCGTCCTCTCCCTGCTGATTTAAGCGAACGCCAACAGCAGGGGGTTATCGCTTGGTTAGCTGAAGTGTCACACTTGCGCCGTTCTTTACCCACCTATAAAACGGGGAATTATCTGGGCGGATGGCTGGCGCTGCAAACGGCTCAACAACTCGGCGCTCAGGAGGCTATATTAGTTGATGATCAGGGGAATTGGTTGGAAACGAGTACAGGGAATCTTTGGGGCGCTAAAGACGGCTGCTGGTGGACACCGCCGATTGATGGGGGAATATTACCGGGAGTAGCGCGATCGCATCTCATTAGTCGCCTTGAACAACAAGGATTAAAAATTTGCCAAGTCCCCTGGACTCCAAAATTAGTGCAGGCGTTTGACGCGATCGCTTATACCAATAGTGTGATGGAAATCATCCCGATTCACACCGTTCTTACGGCAGATCAACGGTTTGAGTATCGTTCCTGTGCTGGGGGTTTAGCACCGTTGCAGCGTTTATTTGGGGATTATCAAAAATAATTACAGTCTCCCATTATACCACATCAAGAGAAAATTAGCGAATTTTCCCGGTTTACCAAGAACCAACTTCGCCAAATAGTCTGATAGACGTTAACATTAGTTAATATAATCAGCCGATTCGACGCCATCAGATCACATCCTAAGTCTTAGGAGGAAATCAGTAGTGAATAAGAAATGGAGAAATGCGGGGCTTTATGCACTACTAGCGATAGTAGTCATCGCCTTGGCAACAGCATTTTTAGACCAACCGTCCCAAACGCGGGAAAGTTGGAGATACGACCAGTTCATTGATAACGTTAAGAGCAATAAGGTTGAGATCGTTCAGCTCAGTTCTGACCGCACTCAGGCAATGGTAACCGCTCAAGACGGTACCCAGTACCAGGTCAACCTGCCTAACGATCCAGAATTAATCAGTATTCTGACCACCAATAACGTAGATATTAAAGTTCGACCTCAGAGTGATGATGGATTCTGGTTCAGAACTCTGAGCGGACTCTTCTTCCCCATCCTGCTGCTGGTGGGTTTATTCTTCTTACTGCGACGGGCGCAAAATGGTCCAGGTTCTCAGGCGATGAACTTCGGTAAGTCCAAAGCCCGAGTCCAAATGGAACCGCAAACCCAGGTCACGTTTGGCGATGTCGCCGGGATTGAGCAAGCCAAGCTGGAACTCAACGAAGTGGTTGACTTCCTCAAAAACGCCGATCGCTTCACCGCCATTGGTGCGAAAATTCCCAAAGGGGTGCTGCTAGTTGGACCTCCGGGAACAGGTAAAACCCTGTTAGCGCGTGCTGTTGCTGGGGAAGCTGGTGTACCCTTCTTCTCCATTTCCGGGTCTGAGTTCGTGGAAATGTTCGTCGGTGTGGGTGCGTCTCGTGTCCGCGACTTGTTTGAGCAAGCCAAGAATAGTGCGCCCTGTATCGTATTTATCGATGAAATTGACGCCGTTGGTCGTCAACGGGGTGCTGGCTTAGGCGGCGGTAACGATGAGCGGGAACAAACCCTGAACCAGTTACTGACTGAGATGGATGGGTTTGAAGGCAATACGGGTATCATTATTATTGCCGCCACCAACCGTCCTGATGTTCTGGATGCAGCATTATTGCGCCCTGGTCGGTTTGACCGTCAGGTGGTTGTGGATCGCCCCGACTACGCCGGACGCTTGGAAATTCTCAACGTTCACGCTCGCGGCAAGACTTTATCCAAGGATGTAGACTTAGAGAAAATTGCCCGTCGGACTCCTGGGTTCACCGGTGCTGATTTATCAAACTTGCTCAACGAAGCCGCAATTTTAGCCGCACGGCGCAACCTCACCGAAATCTCCATGGATGAGGTGAATGACGCCATCGACCGGGTATTGGCTGGACCGGAGAAGAAAGACCGGGTGATGAGCGAGAAGCGCAAGCGGTTAGTGGCGTATCATGAAGCGGGTCACGCCTTAGTGGGTGCATTAATGCCCGATTATGACCCAGTGCAGAAAATTAGTATTATCCCACGCGGTCGGGCGGGTGGATTAACCTGGTTTACGCCCAGTGAAGACCGGATGGATTCCGGGTTATATTCCCGTTCCTACCTGCAAAATCAAATGGCGGTGGCTTTAGGGGGTCGAATTGCTGAGGAAATTATCTTCGGTGAAGAAGAAGTGACGACGGGGGCGTCTAACGACTTACAACAAGTCGCCCGTGTCGCCCGACAAATGATCATGCGCTTCGGAATGAGCGATCGCTTGGGTCCTGTGGCACTAGGAAGGCAAAATGGCAATATGTTCTTAGGACGGGACATTGCCTCAGATCGGGATTTCTCCAACAGCACGGCGGCGACGATTGATGAAGAGGTGCGTCAGTTGGTGGATGAAGCCTATCAGCGGGCGAAAGATGTCTTGGTGGGTAACAAATACATCTTGGACAAATTATCTGCCATGCTGATTGAGAAAGAAACCGTTGATGCAGAGGAACTGCAAGAACTGTTAGCCGAAAACGACGTGAAGATGGCCGCGATCGTCTAGTTCTTAGTTCGGTAATAATCATCATCATCTTGAGGGCAGCGTTAGCATACGCTGTCCTTTTTTTGCTATGGCACTACGAGGATACGTTAGGACATTCCCCTGTTGCCTGTTACCCAACAGAATCTAGGGCTAAAGCCCTTACTACAAGCCGACGCGATCGCTCGATTACCATAGAAACAAGCGATACCCAATGACAACCATGGTTAGTTCAGTTCCCCTGCCAACCAGTTCCCAACCTATTGGTGAAAAGCGAGTAACCTTTCACCATCTCAACTGGCAAGCTTACCAGCAAATCCTCCACGCTTTAGGCGAAAATCGCGCTGCCAGCCTCACTTACAATCTTGGTATTCTGGAGATTACTATGCCCTTAGAAGACCACGAATTTGCGGCTCGACTAATTGAATTATTTATTCGCATTTTAGTGGTCGAAATGGGATTAAAAATCAAAACGATGGGATCGACTACCTTAGAACGAGAAGACCTCGATCGCAGTCCAGAACCGGACAATGCTTATTATATTCAAAATCAACATTGCGTCGCTGGGCGCAAGGTAGATCTCCAACATGATCCACCGCCGGATTTAGTGGTTGAAATTGATATCACCCATACCGATATTGACAAATTACAACTCTACGCCAGTTTGGGAGTCCCGGAATTTTGGCGCTATAACGGGCGGATTTGGCGAATTTATCAATGGCAAGCTGGACAATATCAGGAAGTAGAATCTAGTCTAACTTTTCCTTTTATTACCAAAGAAAACCTCTACGACTTTCTCGAACAAGCTCAACAGGATGAAGTAGAAGCAGAACAAGCGTTTCGCGCTTGGGTACGGCAACAGGTTCAACCGTCTTAAGCCCTTGGGTACTTTTTTCTTTAAGTCTTCTGTCTTCTGCTTTGTCTCCACTAAGGTATTATGAGAAAACTGTTCCCTGTTCCCTGTTCCCTGTTCCCTTTCCTTCACCACAATCCTGATTCAGCAATCCCGATTAAGGCACTAAAGTGCCTACTACGAACGAACAGCAGCTTGGCTTCATAATGAAAGATAGGGAACGCTAGTTTTAACGGGACGAATGTACCTGGAATTAGCCCGCACGAAACAAATGTCATTCATTTGGTTGTTGGCGGTTGGCATATCAATGATTACTTTTACCCAGGGTAAACCCCGTTCATCTTTAATAATTGTTGCACCAGCAGGCGCGTTGTCAGCAATGAGAACCGTCTGTTTAGGGAAACGTCGTACCACAGACCATTCTCCGATATTAAAATCATCTTGCCAACCACCAGGGCGAAAGTCTTCTAGCCAAAATTGGCGGAATTCTGGTGAGATGCGACAATTCAATCCTCTGGGATCAGGATCAACAACCTGCCAACTCCACCAGCTATTCGCGGAGGCGGTATAATCACCTTGAGCGTTGGTTTGGGGTAGGGGTGGCAGTTCGTTGGCAAGAAGTTTGCCAGGGAATAGGGCTAACCCCATGGAGATACCCAAGGTAATAGCTTTGAAGTGGATTGTCTTATTTACACGACGTTGCATTTCTGTCAAGCTAACTCTACTTATCTATCTTAATGTATGATTTTTGGGCGTTTTTTCGTGGATTGATTGGTGGAGTAGGGCGGGTTTTGTTGTTTGTTTAGGGGTGACAAGTAGAGTGAGTGGCTAAACCCGCCCCTACAATTGCTCCTATAATTGATGTATAACTGATGATGAGTAAAGAGAAAATTATTTTTAGTACCGATTGGATTACAGTTAAGGAAACAGCTTGGGGGTATCATTACCTAGAACGAAAGGGGCGAGATTCTGTGGCGATATTTCTGATTAGAAAAAGTCAGAGTAACCCAGGAAATTATCAGGTTTTGATTAGACAGCAGCCCCTTTGTATCCATATTCCCGATATTAATCAAGAGCATAAACTCTATCCTTGTCCCATTACTGGGGGTATTGATGCAGGGGAATCGCCAGAGGAAGCGGCGATTAGAGAGGTGCATGAAGAAGCGGGATTTTCGGTTCAGGTTCTACCCTTGGGAAAATATATTGTCGGGACTCAAACCAATGAAATTTGTTATCTGTATTATGCCGATGTAACGGGTGTAGAACCGGAAAAGGCACAGCAAGATGGCAGCTATTTTGAAGCGATTAGCCAGAATGAATGGCATCCATTAGAGTATTTGAATCAATGCGATTATTCAGCCTGTCAGATTGGGTATTTTCGGCTCAAATCTATTCTTGAATAAGATACGGGGTAGTGGATTAGAACCGTAGGGGCGCACCGACGTGCGCCCTTTTCCCGACGTGCGCCCTTTTCCCGCAAAAAAAGGGCTTTGTTTGTAGTAAGCACTTTAGTGCTTCAACGCCTAGCTTTAGAGATTTAAACCAGGGTAAGCTGTCATGCATTTAAATTGGGTATTAGTAGCGAGCAAGATGCTCAATGCAGCGAGCAAGATGCAAAGCCTGCGGCATGGCTTCGCTTAACGCACTACGGCAAGGATTGCGCCATTATTGATATTAAGGTTTAAATGCCGAACAGCTTAAGCCAACCTAAAATATCTCTTAACCGCTTTTTTTCCTCCTGGGTGAAATGAAAATTCACATTTTTGATCGAGTCGGGTTTTTTTTGACTTAGATTTAAAATCTCAATACCCACAATGGTATCATCCTCATCAAAGTCATAGACAATGCCGGGGCTGATTTCTTCAGACTCAACAATTCTTGAATCCTTAAGTCGGAAATAAACGGCTTCAGTCTCTTGATCAAAATCTATCCTCATAATGTCCCCTTACGCTTGCGATCAAAATAAACGCTTAACCCCTCACCCCCAGCCCCTCTCCCACGCCGGGGAGAGGGGAGCAAGAGAATTTGACAGGTGTAGGTTTTTTATTTTAGGGGGGGACAAAACAAGGAGGACAAGGAAGGAAAGAAGACAAGGGGGAAAACCGCTTAAAAAACCTACCCTTGTGAGAGCAAGAAAATCCGGTTCCCCTTCTCCCTTCCCCCCTTTCAAAGGGGGGTTAGGGGGGATGGAGAAGGGGTTAGGGGATGAGGGGGAAAATGTCAAGAAACCTCTACAACCCCATCTCCCTCATCCCTCCACTCCCACAATCGCCGCCAACGCCTCAGCATATTGCTGTAACTCCTTTCCCAGTATTAGCAACTCCTCATACATCTGAGGTTCTAACGACCAATTTTTCTCATGTTCTTTAGGACTCGTTGTGTCAGGTTTCTGGGCTTCCCAGGTTTGTAATAAGGGATGCCATTTTGATAGAAAGGGGCGCAATCCTTGATTAAGAACGGCAATCGCAATTCCGCCAACAGATTTAGAAGAGATGCCCACATCGGGACCCGCGTCTCTGAGGATTTGCCGGGTAATCGCAAACATACTATAGAGAGAATTGAGCGCTTCTCGCAGCAGTCCTTGGTCGGCTTCTAGGGATTGTACCGTGATGCGAGTAACCAGTTCAACATAGAGTGACCAAGCGGCTTTTCGTTCTGTTTCATCCGCTTCCCATTCTGCGCCGCCGATGCCGAAGGGAAGGTTTACGGATACTTTTTTTAGTTTGGCTGGGTCTTGTTTGGGCATTAGTTTATTTCTTGCTTTTATAGATTCACTAGCTTCTATATCGCACTCAAGGTAAACTCACTCAACACATTAGCAATATCTGTTGCCTTCTCAGGATATAGCCGCGCCAGATATCCGCACATTTCATAGGCAGCGTCCAGATAGTAAGCACAGGGAATTAATAGGTGCTTGAAGTTCGCCCGATCACCTGTCTCGATAAAAACAGCAGCGACATTGGGTAAGTGACGGTTGCGTTCAGTAAGAATTTTTTCTAATGTTCTTACCGCCTGCTCACCTTTTCCAGCTCTTATTTGTATCCCGGCAATTGCCCTGAGGGCTTTCACCCGGTTCTCTTCATCCTTAATCTTGCCTTTAGCCTCAAGAGCAGCAGCGAGAGTTGTTAATAATCCCTCTTTTTCTCCTTTCTTGAACTCAGCCCAGGCAATCCATGAGATTACTTTCACACGCTCCCATTCATCCTCAATCTCATCTTTAATTTCAAGGGCAGTAGTGATTTCTCCTATTTTTATATGCGCTACTGCTATCGTCGATAGGTTTTTATCTTGCTCCCTAGTTTCTCGTACAACCTCACGGTCACGGAGTTCGCTCAAAAGCTCCAGTGCTTCTTCTTTCTGTTCTACTGCAGCTTCGGCTACAGCAACTTCACAAAGAACGCCTATCGAACCCCATATCGAATAATAGTTTTGAGCGATTTCAAAGGCAGTATTAACAGTTTTGTGCGCCTCCTCCACTAGTCCTGCTTTTGCCTGCGCTTTAGCAATTGCTGCTAGCACCTTTGCTTGCTCATCTTGCCGTTGGATCTTCTGTGCCGTCTCAAGGGCAGCAGTAAAGACGTCTACACTTGCCTGCGCTTCGGCTATTACTCTGAAACTGATTACACCGTCCGATTGATTGTCAATCTTGTGTGCCGTCTCAAGGGCAGCAGTAAAGATATCTTGTGCAGCCTTGATTTTTCCTGCCTTTGCTAATACCTCTGCTGTTATCGCCATAGCGATTGCTTTTTCCCTGGGATTATCAATCTCTTGTGCAATCTGATTACCTATGCTACCGATACTCGCTCCTGACTCGTTCAAGCTGACTTGCACCTGTGCTTCTGCTATATTTGCCAGTGCTATCGCTCGTAGATATGCAGGTTTAAATGCTTGTGAAATCTGGAGAGCAGTAGCAAACTTAGCTCTTGCTGTTTGACTTTGCCCGCCTGCTGTCAGTTTCTTGGCGATAAAACCTAAAATTTTTATCTGTCTCAGAGCGTCTATCCCTTCAGCAACCTCCAGCGCAGTAGGATAGTTTTCTGCATTAGCCTGTGCGTATGCTATTGCCAACAGAACCTCTTGCCGTCTACTTCTATCCTGAATTCTGCTCATAGTCGCATAAGCACCGGAAAAATTCCCCGCCTTTGCCTGTTCTTTTGCGATTGCTACCAGAGCCTCCCTACGCTGTAGCTGATCTTCAATTGCTTGAGCCGTCTCAAGTGCATCATCGGTTAATGGGTTTGCTTCGGCTTGCGCTTGTGCTATTCCCCACAAAGCATTTGCCTTACTCCTAGGCTCCTCAATCCTACTTATAGTAGACAGGGCAGCAGTAAAATTCTCTGCCTGTATCTGTACTCTCACGATTTCTTGTAAAGCACTCGTTTTATAATAAAGATAATCAATCTCCTCAGCAGTTTCAAACGCATTATCGAGAAATTCTATTACCTGAGCTTGCGCCCTTGCTATTCTTTCTAGAGCCTCACTCCGTTTTTGTTCATCCTCAATACTATGCGCTATTTTTTTTGCACTAGTAAACGTGAGTTGTGCATTATCGAGCCTTCCCTCTTTTGCTTCTAATTCTGCTGTAGCATTTAATACCTCAATCTTCAAAGATTCTTCTATCTCATCTTGAATATTTATTGTTTGAAGAAGATCGAATGCTCTGGCAATCATTCCTACTTCTACATGCCTATTTGCCATTGCAATAAAAGCCCTCACCCGATCCTGGTGATTACGAATCTTCCATGCTATTTCTAGAGCTTCAGCAAAAGTATTACATGCTGCTTCTGGATTACCTAATTCTTCTACTTGTGCTTTGGCTATTTTACCCATCTCCTCGACCGAAAATAGGTTTGGTGCTTTTTTGCGTATAATCTCAAGCGCTATGTTATAGGTGGTTCGTGCTGCTTGTCTTAGTCCTATTGTCACCTGGGTTTTGGCTATACTCCCTAGCTGGGAAACTTGATCCCATTCATCGCTAATTTCCTGTACAGTTTCGAGGGCAGCACTAAAGTTACTATGCTCCCTAAGAATGTTGCACAGACGGCGGAGGTGGTAATTATCAAAAAGTTTCCCAACTAAACCAGTACAGACCTCCTCATTTGTATCAAAAAGCTTTGCGAGAAAGTAAGCAGCATAGTTGCCTTGCCAAAGAGTAGTGGCATGGACTGAAAAACGAGGTAATTTTTTGCACTCTAATCGCTCCAGTGTCTCTCGTGCTTCCTTGAATCTGTCTGTATCCTTCAACTCCCATGCCAGCAGCAAATACCAAAGAATACAGCGCTCAATCTCATACTGATCCGCCAGTACCCATGCCCTTTTGAGACTGCCTGATCGCAATGCATCTAGTGGTGACTCTTGAGCATTTGTCTGCCCCAATCTGTGTGCGTGTACCAGCACAAACTCAGCCATTCTCTCTGCCTTGTCTTCCTCAGCAGCACCGAGCAAAGCAGCCTGCACCGTCTTCAGAGGCAAATCAGGTTCATCAGATAACTGTTGCTGTTGGGCAGATGAAAAATTTTTGTCGCGTGCGATCGCATACAACTCCTCCCACCGCTTCGCCTTTCCCAAGTGTTCGGCATAATGCCGCAACCCATAAGAACTATGGTTGTCCTGCCATTTGGCACAATAGTCAATTAACTTATCTTCCGCCAAAGACGCCTGACGCCCCAGCGCTCCTTTAAACTCCTGGGCGAGTAAGGGGTGAGCAAAACTATAATTCTTACTTTTGACGGAATCTGGAAAACCTCTCTCCAAACCTCTCTCCTGCAAGGAGAGAGGCTTTGAATTCTCCCCGTTCCCTTGCTTTGAATTCTCCCCCTTCCGTGCAAAAAAAAGCGAAGCATCCTTTGCCATCTCCCCTTGTAGGGGAGAACGAGAGGGGTGGGAAGGGGGCTGGGGGGTTAGGTTTGATATCGATTTTTCTGGATGGCGTGAAAAGTCAGAACTATAACAACCCGTTTGAATACTAAACCACCGTGTCGCCTGCCAGGGTAAATCGGCTAAATCCCAGGCATTCAACGCAGTCAACGCTTCAATATCATCCTCAGATAACGCTCCCAACGCCACTGACAGCAAGGCAAACAACTCCCGCACTTCCCCTTGTCGCTTAATCTCCTCAACTTTGGCAAGTTGGCGAAACTGTTCTTTGACATAAGCTTTGAACCCACCGGGACTATTCCGGAGTACCCCCTGCACATCCTGACACTTTATTGCCGCCTGTCTCAAGTCATCAATCAGATAACGCAGGTAAAGCGGGAATCCCCCAGTTATCTCATCCAGCCGTTGAACAAAATCCTGATTCTGGCTATAGGTGACTAACTCGCTGATTTGCGCCAGCCACTTGGGAATTGCCTCACGGCGTAGCCGCTTCAGATACAATCTCTGAGCATTATCTGTCCAATTCCGCAGGTATTCCGGCTCATCCCCTACCTCAGCCCGTGCTGAAGCAATCACAAACACCCCATCCGCGAGCCTGGTAAAAAACGGCTCCAACTTTTCTGAAGCCTCATCCAACCCATCCAACACAATCACCAGACGCTTACCCTCTGGCGAGACAGGTTTCTCCAGCATCCCCACCAGAATATCCCGCATCCGATTTGGATCATTCGGAAACTGCCCATTCCTAATGTTGTGATACAGATAGAGTTGTTTGAGCAGATGGCGATAGGCTTCCGAGACTAAGCGCGTTTTCTGGTAACGATAACTAAAACAGTGATAGGCGATGAAACAATTTTCCTGCTGGGTTTGTTGCCAATGGGACAACAGAGCCGATTTGCCAAAACCCGCCGCCCCCGTTACTAACAACACCCCCTGGGAATTATGCTGCACAAAGTCATCAAGCTGACGCTGCTCATCCTCCCGCCCTTCAAAGGGTTGCTGGATATACTCATGAACAATTCCCTTAACTTGAGCTTCTATCTCATAGCCGATATACTGCTCACCAATGATGGAGATAGCGGGTTCAGCCAGGATGTTATTGAGGCGTTGAAGTTTATCCTGTAGCTGAAGCAGTCTAATCAGTTCAATCGCCCTTTCGGATTGAGAAGCCGTAGAACCAGGAAGCTCCGCCTCCTCAATATCATCTTTAAGACGAAAAACCACTGCCTGAAATTGCTCACTACTGAGTCTTCTGAGTTTTTCCAATAGTTCGTCGTCTAGAGTAGTCATTCACGCTACTTTTTCAGAAAGGGAGCAACTTTATAAATAGTATTGAGCAGTTTTGAAAGGGATTCTCCTTCTTGCTCAACTGCTAGTCTAACAAATTCCATTGCTTTTTCCGATTGTGGCGCATTAGCGTCTGGCAAGTCGTATTCGTTAACTGATTTGTAATAAAACAAAACTCTCTTAAACTGAGGGGGACGGAGGCGCTGAAGTAGCTCTAACGCCACGTCTTCTGGTTCTTCTGGCAACTCATTTTCTGAAGATTGTTCCGTCGATGATGAGGATAAAGATGTCGTTTGATTCTCACCTTCCGCTCCTGGCTTCTTCCCTGTAATCCCCCATTCCAGTAAATCCATAGCTTTGATGTCATCAAGACGGCTAGCAAAAGCTACCCAGTTTCGTTCACTGAGAAACAGCAAATCATCGGGAAGTTGGTTAACTCCTGGTAGCAAAACGGGAATGACAGGAATATTAGCTTTTCGAGATTGAGTAAGAATTACGGGGATTTCCTCTTCTTGCCAATTTCCTGTTCCCTCAAGCCCAAAGAAAATGGCAGCAGATTTAACATTAGGAATCGCTTGTTGAATTACCTTTTGAAAGGATTCTCCTGGAGGGATTTGCTCGATGTCTATCCAGGGCTTTAATCCACGCTGCTTAAGCTGCTCAGCAATCTCTAGCACTTGCGGTTTGTCCTTGCTGTTGTGAGCCATGAAGACATCAAACTGAGGTTGTTTATTTAGTTCATTCATCTAAACCCCTCTATCCATGGTTACGACAACTCAATCCCTTTGCGGCTGCGGAAATCCGTTACCAGAGGCTCGACAAAGGCTTTATCGATACGGCTAAGTAGTCGGACAAAAGAAAACGGTACTGTGTTAAGTTTTGCAAATTGCCCTCAAACCCTTACTGTTCCCTGTTCCCTGTTCCCTGTTCCCTAATCTCAACCGTTCACTTTAATTGTGTCCACCTACTTATGACTAATAA